>DASXPZ010000851.1:0-8029 GCA_036493275.1 Pirellulales bacterium | reverse complement strand
TCTCGTCTCACGTCTCAGCCAAATCCCACGTACTGCCCGTTCCGTCTCATTGTAAGCATTCATGGGGGCTCGTCGAGAGCGAGCGCGCATGCCGAGCCCTTGAGTACCCCATTTTCCGGCGTTTAGCGCCGCAACATCGCCTCTCGCGCAGCAAACAAGCCCACCAAGCGCCACCATCAGGATGGTAGTGGCAGCCTCGCGGGCATGGTTGCAGAGCAGCCGTTAGACGGCTGATACCGCCGGCGTTCTTTTTGGAACGCTAGCGGGCTAGTTGGCTAGCCACGTTATTGCATTGGACCAGGATACTGAACGGCCGGTGGCACAGCCCCCGGAGCGCCCATGTATGGATCCGACGAATAGGCAGCGGTCGTACCGCAAGGCGGGGGCGGCGGCGGGCTATTGCACGACGCGCCACGGTTGAACCAGTGGAAGCATCCGCTGAAACTAACCGTCAAAATCGCTGCGGCCCCTAAAACGAGTAACCTCTTCATGTCACGCACCTCCATAATAGACTGCGCATCACGGCGAGGCTGTGAGTCGAACAACTCTACCCCAAGCTAGCCGATGTGCAAACGCAACGGCGTGGAATTTTTGCGACAGCATACGTCGCAGAATCGGCACGCGCATGCAGAATGCGGGCAAAACATACGAAGTGAACCATGAGACGTAGCGGTCGCGCGCGCGACGGTCGTCCAGGATTTCAGCCTCTTGCGAGCGACCCCGCCCGTGCTCCGCCGGCCCTTCCCGCCGCGATCTCAGCGACTGCTGACAGCCATTGCGCTGGCGGCGTTGGGTTGGCTCGCGCAAACGAGCACAACGATGGCGGCCAGGCCGGCGCCGGTCGTGCGGGCCGCGCCGCATGTGGTCGCGCAGAGTGCGCCGTCGCTGGTGGCGAGTTTGAGCCTGCGCATGGAACCCGCGCCGGCGATCGACGCGTCGCCCGTCGTGTCGCCAAGCACGTCGGCTAAGGCGCCTTCCAAGCCGGCGACAGAAGCCATTCCCGCTCCGTCGGCCGGCGCTGCAGCGGAAGTGGAAGAGGGGGATGTTCCTAACGAGCCTTGCGCGAATGCAGCCGCCGGCAGCGAGTTGTGGATCGTGAGCACGCGCAACCTACCGATCGATCGCGACTGTTGCGCGCCGCGATTTGCGCCGGGCGTAATGCGATTCATCTGCGGCCGTGGTTTCGTGCCTTCTTCGCTGACCGCCTTGATTGCGGATGAAGATCCCGAGCGACCTACAATCATTTTCGTGCATGGCAATGACAACGAAGCCGACGACGCCGCTGAAACGGGGATCGATCTCTACAACCGGTTGCTTTCCAGTCGCTGCGCCGCGCCGATCCGCCTGATCGTCTGGTCGTGGCCGAGCGAAGAAGTCGTCAAATGCGTTCGCAAGGACGCTCGAATCAAGGCCTGTCGCACGAATATCGAAGGCTACTTTCTGGCTGCGTTTCTCGACTTGTTGCCTCCCCAGATTCACGTCGGCGTGGCCGGCTACAGCTACGGAGCGCGGGTAGTCACGGGCGGTCTGCATGTCCTGGGCGGGGGTACGCTCGAGGGGCGCCGGCTCGCCGAGCGGAAACACGCGGATCGCGATACGCTACGTTGTGTCTTGATGGCCGCCGCGATGGACAACACCTGGCTGCTCCCCGGCATGCGCCACGAGCGCGCCGTCTCGCAGGTCCAGCGGATGGTCATTACCATCAGCCGCGTTGACCCCGTGTTGTACTTTTATCCCATGCTCTGGGGCTGCGGCGGACCCGATGCGTTGGGCGCGACCGGGCTTATCAACGCGGGCAGTTTGGGCCCGGAGGCGATGAAAACCGCTCACGTCGACGTGACGCAAGCGGTTCACCGCCGGCATGGCTGGGACAATTTTGCGGAGTCGCCCGAGATCATGTCGCTACTGCGGCATGAGCTGATGCACTGGCCCGCGGCGGTTGCGGCGCCATAACGGCGGCCCCTGATTCGCCACGGCGCAACGCATTGCGCGACGCCCGGCGATTATGCCTTGAGCTGCTCGTCGTGTCGCATCCCGCTGGGGGGTTGATCCGCGAGATGGACATTCGCCAGGGCGCGCTGGGCGCCGGCGTGCTGTTCGACGTCGTTGTCTTCCCATTCGATCGACACGGCCCCGCTATAGCCGGCGCGATTCAGTTCGACCATCAAGGCCTCGGTGCAAGTCGCGTCGCGCGCCGTGCCGGCGGTGACGAAGTTCCAGCCGTTTTCCTTGTCTCCCATCGGCCGATGTCCACCCAAGCGGCCGTTGCGAGTGTATCCGCCGACGACTTGCACCCCTTTGATGTGCGCGCAGTGGATCCGGTCGCCGTATTCGCGAATGAACTGCACACCGGAAACCCCTTGCCATTCCATGTGAGAGCAATCGAAATTGAAGCCGGTCGCCTTGCCGAAGCCGGCGGCGTCGACCGCTTTCAGATATTCTCCAGCGCTACTGATATCTCCCATCGCTCGCTCGCTCGGGTGACACTCCAAGTCGTACGTCGTCTCATATTGCAAACAGGCCTGAAAGACCGGCGCGAATCGCTCCACCAACAATTCCAAGCTGACGCGATAGACGTCCGGAATCGCGTGGCCTCCCAACGACGATGGCAGCGGCGGAAATAAAAACCAGTGCGACCAGCAATGCGCCGGTGAACCGACAAAGCCCGAGACCGGCACGACCCGATCCTGTTCTTTCCCCAGAAAGTGGGCCAGCCGGACGAGGTTGACCAGCGCAGTTTGCGCCTGGCGATGGGCAATCTGGCCGATGTCCGCCGGCACGAAGAACGGATCGGTGCGCGGCGGGTTGTTGCCGGCCGCGCGCCACTTGGCGTACGCCTCGACCGCCTCGCCCCCCAGAAACTGCAATGTCTTGGCGGTTGGCTCGTCTCCCAGCGCCTGGCCTTGCAGGTGGCCAGCAACGGAGAAGATCTCCAGCTTGCGTTTCTTGGCCTTCGCCACTCGCTCCTTGGCGTATTCGCGAGCGCCGGCGTCGTCGCCGCAGCGATCGAGCTGCAATTCCCAGCTTGCCTCTTCCCAACCGTCGAAACCGGTCTTGCCGATCCAGTCGAGCCAGCCCTCTTCGGGCACGTTGCCGAACTGCCCGCGAACGAGGCCGATCTGATGATGCGAGTGCTTTCCCTGGCGATGTTCTTTGGTCTGGCGATGGCCCACGATCGGATCTCCGGTTGAAGGTTCGGCGCGCCTACTTACCTTGCGCACCGCGTTCTTGGGCCGCATCTTATGACGAACAGGCCCGATTTGCAAAAGGGGCGCCCGTGGGGTCGGGCCGCTTCTCGACTGGCTTGTGCCGTTTGCCTGCTGCTGCGTTAATAGGATGTTGTGGAACCAAATTAGAAGGTTCACCGACGCAAACATCCTTCGCCAGGATCAGCCCTCATTGAACGAGCTACGCATCAGCAGCGTTCACAATCCGCGCGTGCGGGAAGCCGCCGGCCTGCGCGATCGACGGCAGCGCAAGCGGCACGGGCGCTGTCTGATCGACGGCGTGCGCGAACTTTCGCGGGCCCTCGACGCGAAGCTGACGCCAAGCGAGGTCTTCGTTTGCCCCGAGCTGCTCTCCGGCGAAGAGGCCGCGGCCCTGTTGGATCGGCTGCGCCAGCGGCAAATCCCGTGGATCGAAGTCACGCCGCAGGTCTTCGTCAAGTTGGCCTATGGAGAGCGAGCCGCGGGCGTGGTGGCTGTGGCGACGACGCCAACTGCCTCGCTCGCCGATTTGGAATTGCCCGCGGACGCCTTGGTGGCCGTCGTCGAAGGCTTGGAAAAGCCGGGCAATCTTGGCGCAGTGTTGCGCTCGGCCGATGGCGCCGGCGTCTCCGCCGTGCTCGTGGCCGACCCGAACACCGACCTGTTCAATCCGAACACGATCCGGGCCAGTGTGGGGACGATCTTCTCACAACGAGTGGCCGTGGCCGCTTCGAGCGACATCAAAGAGTGGCTCAGCGCGCGCGGCGTGCAGATGATCGCGGCGCGGGTTGACGCCAAGGTCGATTACTTCGTGCCCGACTACACGCTGCCGACGGCAATCGTGCTCGGCAGCGAGGCGGAGGGATTAGGCGCCGTGTGGCGCGCCGCGGATGTGACGCCGGTTCGGCTGCCGATGCTGGGCGTGGCTGATAGTTTGAACGTCTCCGCCGCGGCGGCCGTGCTGTTCTATGAAGCCCGTCGTCAGCGCGCATCTCGAACCTGATAGCGCCAGCGAAAGGCGTTTTTCGGACAATCTGAAACATCAGAAACACTTGAAGGAGAGGATCTCTTGCGAACTCCCCTCCCTCTCAAGCGCCCGTAGTTCATGGCAAACCAAATGACGTGATCTGCGATCTAATTCACTGCTTAAGGGCGACCAATGGCCGAACCGGCGTCGCCCGGCTGCACGCCTTCGGCTTTTTCGGCCGCGTCGCGAATGGGTTCGCCGGTTTGCGAGCCGATCACTTCGCCCGCTGCGTTAGTCCGCGCCCTGATCCCTGCGGCCGGAGGAATCGTGTTTGGAACTGTGGTGGCAGGAGTCCTGTTCACGGCTGCCCCGCCATTGACGGTTCCTTGTACTCTTACGCCCGGCGCGTAATTGTAGCGACGGTTGTTGTACGGATTGTTGTAGCCTCGGTAGCCCATTGAATACCGCGGGTGGACGTAAGTCGCCGCGTCATAATTCCTCCAGGCGTTGTTGTGGTGATACATCCAAGTATTGTTCGGCGTGTAGTACCACCACTGATCGTTGTGGCGGACGTAGCGCCAGCGATTGGGATCGGTAATCTGAGCATTGGCGCCGGCGCCGACGTTCCCGTTGACATTCCCACGGGGCAAGTTCGCGGCCGCCCGCGCATTGGCGTCGAGTCTCGCCGAGTTGGGATTGGCGATCAGATGCTGATTTGGGTCGGTGCTCAAGTTGAGGCGGTCCTGCTCAAGTCCAGACGCTTCTCTTGCGCGATCGTCCATATTCTCCGCAGCGCGGGCCACCCCTGCGCGCACCGGATCCTGGGCACGCGCGACGCTGGCTCCCAACATGGTCAGAGCGACCGCCGCCAGGCTGTAAAATACTCGCATCGTAGAGGTCTCCATTTTGTTGTTACGGGGCTGAAGAACATGCGCCGCCGCCAGCAACGCCAGACAAGTTCACGGATATGAAGCAACTCATGTGCCACGATGGGGACTGAGCGCCGAGAACGCTGGAGCGCGAGCATTGCTCCGGCGGCGCCACAACAAGATTCTCGTCGGAGCGGGCCGAGAGTGGCCGCGCGGCGATCAGTTCGGCCGATTGGCCCTCGCCTGAATTGCAAGCATGCAGCCGGGCAGGTCGCAACGGAGAAGCCGATTGGACTACCGCGAAGAGGCCTTTTCGCTGGCGCCGAATCGCGACATCGCCAGATCGTGCAAGCCCTTCAGGTCGAGCTTGCCAGTCCCCAGGACCGGAATCGCTTCGACCTGGCAGAAACTATCGGGCGATGGAATCCAGATATTCGGCAAGCCGGCGGCCGATAGCTCGCGGCAGATCGTATCGGGCGTCTTGGTCAGCTCTGTGTAGAGCACCACCAGGCGTTCGCCGCGGCTGGCGTCAGGCACGCCCGTGACAGCTACCTTCACTTCGTCCGGATCGGAACCGAGGATCTTCTGCAACAGCTCCTCGATTTTAATATGCGGAACCATCTCGCCGCCGATTTTTGAGAACCGGCTTTGCCGTCCAGTGATTTGGATCGAGCCGTCCGGCAGAACCATGCCCACGTCGCCGGTGTTGTACCAGCCGTCTTTGATGACTTTGGCCGTCAGGTCAGGCCGATTCAAATAGCCCTTCATGACGTTCGGGCCTTTGAAACAGAGGAGTCCTTCGTTGCCAACGCCGACGTCGGCCCCCGTTTCGGGATCGACGGCCTTGGCCGAGACGTCCGGAATGGGCCGGCCGACGGTCCCTTCTTTGTAGCCCACCTGGTCTTGCCGGGTGGCGCGATCCTTGGGGACGTGAAACGCGACGATCGGCGAGAGCTCGGTTGTGCCGTATCCTTCGCCCGGCCGGATGCCGAACTTTTTCTCGAAGGCGTCGCAAAGATCGATGGGCAACTTTTCGGCGCCCGTCAGCACGACTTCAAGCGAGGCAAAGTCCTCGGCGGGGCAACGTCGCAAATACGTTCTCAAGAAGGTGGGCGCCGAAACCAGGATCGTCGCGTGATGTTTTTTACACATCTCGCCCACCTGCCGGGCTTCGAGCGGACTGAAATGATAGACCCCCTTGGGATCGAGCGTCAGCGCCGTCCACAACGTGGTGGTGAATCCGGTCGAATGGAAAAACGGCAAAATACCCGCCACGCAATCGTCTTGAGTGAGTTGCAGCAGGTATTTGACCGACTCGACGTTCGACGCCACGTTTCGCTGCGTGAGCATTACTCCCTTGGGCTCGCCGGTCGAGCCTGAAGTGAAGATCACGGTGAGCAAATCGTCGTCTTTGATTTTGTTTAGGCCGAGCCAGCGTTCGATCAGCGCGCTGGGCCAGGCGTAAGCCATGGTGGCGGCGATCAACTTGTCGGCGGTGGTGACTTTATCTTTGAAGTCTTCGAGATAGATGATCTTGGCGTCGAGCTCGATATTGAGCTTTTCCATCACCTTGCGACTGGTCAGCACGTGCTTGATCTTGCACTGGCGAATGCAAGAGTTCATCACTTCGGCCGAGACGGTGTAGTTGAGATTCACGGCAATCCGCCGGCAAAGGGCCACGGCCACGTTGGCCAGCACGCCGCCCGCCGAAGGTGGAATCAGCAGACCCACGTACGGTTCGTCCGGCCCCAGCACTTCGCGCAACAGCAGCCGGCGGAAGATCAAGGCGCGTGTCAGCAGGGCGGCGCCTGTCATATCCGTGCCGGAAGTGTCGGCGATTTTCGGGCGCTTCATGTTGCGTTTGCACATGCGCACGAAATCTCGCGGCAGAACCATCTTCTCCTGCTTTTCGTTTTCAGTGCTCACTGCCTGGCGTCCTCTCGCGTCGACGGTCCGCCGCCTGGAGAGCGAAGGAACAGATCGCGCCCCCCGGGCGAAAATTGTGATGCAGAATCTCGAACCAAAGCTGCGCGGCGACTTCGGTCTAGCCCCCGCCGCGTCTTGCGGCGCTCCCCAGCGTCCGGTCCCAGACAGGCCCGCCCTTAGAATACAGATTTTGCCGTCAAACAGGTAGGCAATCTGGGCGTTCGACGCTGAATCGGGCGAAGAGGTCCACTCGCTCCGCCGGCCAGGCGGATGTCAATTGAAAAACCCACTGAGCTACAATTCCGCTCGACGCAGCCGCAACGCGTTGGCGATCACCGAAACCGAGCTGAAGCTCATGGCCGCAGCGGCAATCATCGGGCTGAGCAGCAGGCCGAAGAAGGGGTACAGAACACCCGCCGCGATCGGCACGCCCAGGCCGTTGTAAATGAAGGCGAAGAAGAGGTTTTCGCGAATGTTCCACATCGTCGAGCGGCTCAGTCGACGGGCCCGCACGATCCCGTTTAAGTCTCCCTTAACCAGCGTCACGCCGGCGCTCTCGATCGCCACGCCAGAGCCTGTCCCCATGGCGATCCCCACGTCGGCCTGGGCCAGCGCCGGAGCGTCGTTGACGCCATCGCCGGCCATCGCCACGATGTGCCCCTTCTGTTGCAATTGCTGGACGACCCGGTGCTTATCGGCCGGCAGGATTTCGGCCTGAAACTCGTCGATCCCCAACTGACGGGCGACCGCTTCGGCCGTGGCGTAGCTGTCGCCTGTGAGCATCACCACGTGCAACCCCTCAGCACGGAGCGCGGCCAGGGCATACGTCGCTGAAGGCTTGATTGGATCGACAACGCCAATCAGTCCCACGGCCTTCCCATCGACTCCCAGAAACATCACTGTCTGCCCCATTGCGCGCAGGTCCTCGGCGCGGTCCAGCAGCGGTTCGGCGTCGATCTGGCCGTCGGCCAGAAATGCAGCGGTCCCAAACCGAGCGGTGTGGCCATCGACTGTGCCGAAGACTCCGCGTCCCGGCGCCGATTGAAACTCTTTTGCCGGCG
>DASXPZ010000850.1:0-1834 GCA_036493275.1 Pirellulales bacterium | reverse complement strand
ACTGAAAATTCAATGGTATATGTGTTCGCAGTTTTATTCTGACTGGCGCGCCAGTTTTTATTAGTAACCATTCTGACCTCGCATCCGGTTCGCTTTGGTAGACGCTGCACCTCCAAACCAAAAGATGCAGCCCGAACGCGTCATTGCACGCATTGAGCGTAAGGGGTCGGCGCTTGGCACCGGGAACCTGCCATGATAGCCTTTTTTATCGCTCAATAGCTTGAGCCAACGAGAGTTCTAGCCGGCCGGTCGTACGGCGACGGGGCGCGCGCCAGTCCCGGTCCGGCGATGAGAGAAAGGGATACGCCATGGCGGATAAATCGAGTGCTTCCATGAATTCTGCTGCCGAAGCCACTGCGTCGACGTCCGCCGACGTGCCCGAGCAGCGCGATCAGGTCGCCGCCAAACTGGTCGATCGGTTTGCCATCTGGTCCGGCGTCGCTGGGCTCGTGCCGATACCGGTCGTCGATGTGCTCGCGGTTGGCGGACTGCAGCTGCAGATGCTGCGTCGGCTGTCGCAAATTTACGGCGTGGAGTTCTCTCAAAATCGCGGTAAGGCCCTTATCGCTGCACTGGCCGGCTGTATGATTCCCGCGACCAGCGGCATGGGCGCGGCAAGCGCGCTCAAAGCGGTGCCGGTTATCAACATTCTGGCTGCCGGATTCATCATGCCGGTGCTCTCGGCCGGCGCGACCTATGCCATCGGCAAGGCCTTCGTCCAGCACTTTGAGTCGGGCGGCACGCTGCTCGATTTCAATCCGCCGGACTATCGCGAGTTCGTCAAAGCGCAAAAAGAAATGTGGGAGTCACGAACGCGGTCACGCGATCGCGGCGCCGGCTCGACCACGGCGACTTCCTCTCCTTAATCTTCGGGGTCGGCGAAGGGTTGGGAGTCGTTTAGCGAAAACGAGGGGCGCTATTCGATCGGCCAAGTCTAGAGGCCAGGTGTGTGACAGATGCTCCAGGCCACCCGATGGCGTCCGATGGCGCGCCGGCACTATCGTTTTACGGCAGTGGCGCTCGTTGCCGGCAGCAAAACGTACTGAACACACTGCGGCAATCGGACTTTCGGGATACACATGGTTTCGGAAGATTTGGTCCAGTAAATTGGTCTAGTAAAAGCGTGGCAGTCAATTTGTGGCAGTCAAATGATGGCAGCAGCCATTCTCGCTTACATAGTCGCGTGCCTGTTTACGGGATTTTGCGGCACGCACCGTCGGATGGGTTTTTGGGGCACGTTCTTCCTCGCGATTTTCACGACTCCGTTGCTGGTGCTGCCGGTGCTTTTCATAACCGGCCCATCCCGTCGTTTTGAATGGCACCCTCGCGAATAGATCGGCTTGGCCAGCGCCGCGGGGCCGATGCGCCGCTAATCCCGATTAAATTACCAGTGCCCGCAGCAACGTAGACGGACGAGCGCACGATCATGTCCTTCCTTCAGCTCGTTCGGCGCGAAATGCACGGCTCGATGCCGAAGCTGTTGTTCATGTCCAGCGTCGGCGGCATGAGCAATGCCTCGATTCTCGCGGCCATCAATACTGGTGTGCAAGACACCAGCGGCGGCCATCCGCCCGGATTGTGGGCGGCCTCGCTGTTCTTGATCGCGTTGTTTCTCTTCATGAGAGCGCAGCAATTCGTCACCATCACCGCCACCGCCGAGATCGAGGCGATCATCCATAAGCTGCGCGTGCGCCTTATGGATCTGATCAGGCGCTCCGAGCTCCTGGAGATCGACAAGATCGGCCGCTCGCGCATCGTCGCTGCGGTAACCAGCGACACCGCGATCTTGACGCAAGCCAGCAACATGCTGTGCTTCACTGTGCAGGGGGCGGTG
>DASXPZ010000849.1:0-2666 GCA_036493275.1 Pirellulales bacterium | reverse complement strand
GCCAACGCGTCCGCACCGCGGTCCGCGAGCTTCGTCGGCCGAATCCGACCGCGTCGAATTCACCCAACCAATTTGGGGCCAGCGGACGGCGATTCGATCCGCCGCAAGATTTGTTCGCTCAAATCGAGACCGTGACGGCGCCTACAATCGCCACCCTGGCGCCACAATCGTTCACTGCCGATTTGGCCCAAAACCAGAACGCCGGCAGCCAGTTGGTCGCATGGCTAACCGTGACAATCGGCGTACTAGCGCTGACTGGCGGCGTGGGCCTTATCGCCTGGTCACTCTCGACAGCCCAAATGCTGTATTGGAATTATGCCATCGGCCTGGCGATGGCCGGCCAAGGAACACTGATCTTCGGGCTCGTGCTCGTCATTTCGCGCCTGTGGCGCAGCAGTCGCTACTCAGCGGCTAAGCTACAAGACGTCCACACCCGTTTGGGACAACTCCAGCAATCGTCGGAAACCTTGGCTGCCACCCGCACCGGCGGAGCGCCGGCGTTCTATGCCGACCTAGTCCGCGGCGCAAGCCCGCAGGTGATGCTCGCGAATCTAAAGGGACAAGTCGACCAGCTTGCGACTCGGGTTGGAACGGCTTGGTAGACCGTACACATTTCCGCTACCCAGCACATCGCCTCGCAACTTGGCTCTCCTCAAAGCTATGCTGATAGAGGAGGGACAGTGCGATGCAATATAAAATCCCGCTCGTACTCACACCGCAGCCCGAGGGCGGTTACACCGTCACTTCGCCCCTGCTGCCGGAACTCGTAACGGAAGGCGATACGGCGGAAGAGGCGATCGACAATGTGAAAGATGCACTCGCCGCAGTTGTCGAAATCTACGAGGACTTTGGCCGCCCGCTTCCAGCATCTTCGCAGGTCTTAGACTTAAGCGCACCACTTTCGTTTGAAACAGTGGTAAACGCGCAATGAAGTACCGAGAAGTGGCACGAAAACTGGCCGCTCTCGGTTGTCAAGAATTACCTCGCAAGGGCGGCGGTTCGCATCGCAAGTGGCACAATTCCGCCGCCAACACGTCAACGGGTAATACCAGATTGGGGCGGTCGCGACCTCAAATTAGGCACAGTTCGTGCCGCAGTCCGACAGTTAGGACTCAATTTTCAGGATTTCAAGAACGCGTAGCGATCAACCCTCAACTCGCTTCGCGATTTCCTCGACGATATCCGCGCTCTTCACGCGCCATTGCTCGAGCGAATCGCGATCGCGGATCGTGACCGTCTGATCCTGCAGGGTCTGGCCGTCGACCGTGATGCAATACGGCGTGCCGGCCTCATCCTGCCGACGATACCGGCGTCCAACCGCGCCCTTTTCGTCATAGAACGTAACGAACCGCTTCTTCAGCGCAGTGTAAATCTCTCTCGCCGCCTCGGGCATGCCGTCTTTCTTCACGAGCGGGAACACAGCCGCCTTCACAGGCGCGATCCGCGGGTTGAACTTCATCACGGTGCGCGTCTGCATGTCGCCCTTGTCATCCGGCACCTGGTCTTCGTGATACGCTTCGCAGAGAAATGCGAGCGTGCCGCGATCGGCGCCGGCGGATGGCTCGATCACATGCGGTGTGAATCGTTCGTTCGTGACATCATCGCGATAAGTGAGATCCCGACCACTGCCCTTGTGCTTCGGCTTGCCCTCAGCATCTTTTTCAACTTCCAGGCAGCCTTCGGCGTTCTTCACGAGCTTGCCTTCCATGTGGCTGCGAAGATCGAAGTCGCCACGATGAGCGATGCCTTCTAATTCGCCAAACTCGCCAGCCGAGAGGAACGGGAACGCGTACTCAATATCCGCTGTGCCGACCGAGTAGTGACTCAATTCGTCGTGCTCGTGCTCACGAAGCCGCAGCCGCTCGCCCGCCAGACCGAGGCTCTTGTACCAAGCCATCCGCCGGTCACGCCAATACTCGTACCACTTGCGCGACGTGCTCGGATGGCAAAAGAACTCAATCTCCATCTGCTCAAACTCACGCGAGCGGAATGTAAAATTCCGCGGCGTAATCTCGTTGCGGAAGCTCTTCCCCATCTGAGCGATGCCAAACGGAATCCCGACCCGGGTGCTATCGCACACGTTCTTAAAATTCACGAAGATGCCTTGGGCCGTCTCGGGGCGCAAGAACGCGGCATCTTCTTCAGTCCCCATCGCGCCGACGATCGTCTTGAACATCAAGTTAAATTCGCGCGGCGGCGTGAGCGTGCCCGGCTCATTCGCTTCCGGAGCAAGCACCTGACTCAGGTCACTCACCTTCGCGAGCGAAATAATGTCGCCGTCCCAGGCAATCTTCTCAGCGTCCTTGGCCCGTAACTTGAAAAGCTTCTGTGCTCGCTGCGAAATGTCTTCCGACTCATTTTCAGAAAGAGTCGTGACGAAAATCTTCTGCCCCTGATACTCGGCCCATCGTCCGCGAACCTGATCGAATCGATATCGCTTCTTTGTCTGCCGACAATCGGTCATCATGTCGCAAAACAGATCGTAGTGCCCCGAGCACTTCCACACCTGTGGATGCATAATAATCGTGGCATCGAGCCCGACCATCTCATAAGTCGACGGCGCACCGGCCACCTTCACGAGCTCGTTGTGCCCCGTGACCATATCACGCCACCAGGCTTCTTTGATATTCCGCTTCAGCTCCACACCGAGCGGCCCGTAATCCCAG
>DASXPZ010000848.1:0-2033 GCA_036493275.1 Pirellulales bacterium | reverse complement strand
CAACACCTTGACGTTCTTGGCGCCCGCTTTGACGAGAAACGCGCCTTCTCGCAGACGGGGTGACGAAGGCTCGGGATTGGCGGTGGGTAAGACAACAATCAGCGACTCGGGCCCGCCCGCCAGCTCGATGAATTTTTGGGTAATGTCGTCGGGCATTCCGCCGCCGCCGACGATTACCAGCGCGCCGTGGGGGACGATCGGCGCCGCCGGCTTTTCCGGCGGGAAGAGCGGCAATGTGCGATCTCGGGCCGCACGGCGGAACATCGTATAGTCGGAAACCTGTCCCGATTTCAATTCGACGTCGCGGGCCGGGCGGCCGCTGCCGCTTGCCAGACAGATCGTGACGGTGGAATCGCCCAGACAACGCAATTGGCGGCCGTGGACGATGAGCGCCGTCCCTTCATCAATCCCCAGGCCGACGAGGCCAGGATGCGCTGCCAAGGCTTCGACAAGCCGCGCCCGGCGGTCGCGGGCCAGAAAATGCTGGTCGACAATGGCCCCGGGAATCAATCCCAAGCCAGGGCTTGGATGAACCCGCCCCCGGACGATCATGACCCGCGATTGGCAGGCGGCGCCGGCGGACGTTCCCCCGACGACTCCGCCGCGCGCCACCAGCGCGGCCAATTCTTTCTCGACCAGCGTGCCAGGATACGTCGCGGCAAGCTGAGACTGCCGGCCGCCGGTGATCCATACGCCGGTCGCATGCCGCAGGGGCTCGACGAACGCCGGCGAGTCGGCCACGTCGCGCCGCCGCGTATGGATGATCGTGACCGATGCCGGTGCGAGCGACATCCAGATTTCCGCGACTTCATTGGCGTCTTCATCCACCGAGTCATCGCCGCTGGCCGTGGGAATGACGACCAGCCGGGCTGATTTTCCTCCCGCCAGCTCGATAAACTTCTCGCGGATGACGTCAGGCAGCTTGCCCCCGCCGCAGAGGACGAGCGAACCGGCGATCCCGTCGGGGTCGAGGTGATCGGTGGACGCAGGGGAATCGGCGGCAAGAAGGAAAGCGCCCTGTTTAATTCCAAGCGAAACGGCCAGCGCGAGGCAGAAAATCGCAAAAATACGACTGCTCGAGAGCGCGTTCATTTTGCTCGTTCCTGAAAACCCTAACGAAGATGCCCGGCGATATCGCACTTCGGTTTTTGAGCGTGGCACACCGAAACTGTGATATTACAGTGGAAACATGAGCGAAGACCAGTTGCTCCACGTGCTGCTGTCTACGTTCTTCGGGATCTCCAGCGGTTTCTCGGCGTTCGGATAACTTCCATTCTGCCCCATTGGGCGAGTATACTCTGCACCGTGTCAGATCGCCGTTATGCCGCAAACTCTGCCGGCCGGCGATTGCGTCGCTGCAGAACACCCTCCCGTGCCTACAGGATAACGGTCATGTTGCGAAAGCTGCGGACTCCCCTTGCTTTGTTGATTCTCCTGGTTGCCGGCCTGCCGCTTCAGGCGGCCGATACCCCCTTGGATCCGATTTCGCAGGAAGCCAGCCTCGTGATTCGATTCAAGAAGCCCAAAGCCTCGATCGAGAAGATCGCCGACATGGTCGATCAGATCGTTCCCGGACAAGGCGATCAGGTTCGGCAACAAGCGGCGATGATTGGCGGCGCCATCTCGAATCCGACCCTGGCCGGCGTCGATATGGACGCCGATTGGTACGTCGCGATGTACACCGACGACGATGACGACAAGAGCGGAGACGACGATCCGACGTTTCTGTTCATCGTGCCGGCGACGGACTTGAAGGCCATGAAAGAGGCGCTGGGCGATTCATTCAAATTCATGGAGCACGGCAAGCTGGGGGTGTATACCAGCGACGAAGCGACAGCCAAGGATGCAGCCGCGCGGCTGAAGGGAGAAGGTAAGTCGATTTCCACGCTCATCGACAAAGACAGCAGCTCCCTCTTCACCAGCGGCGACTTGGGCGTATTTATTAATGTCAAGCAGTTGGCGATCGACTACAAAGATGAGATCGCCCAATTCAAGGAAGACGCCAAGCAGAAAGTCGAAAACATTCCGGCGGG
>DASXPZ010000847.1:0-7342 GCA_036493275.1 Pirellulales bacterium | reverse complement strand
AGGCGCCCGCCACAGCAAGCCACTGCAATCTCTTATTGGCCTTGTCGGCGATTCGCGTTCGGTTGCGGCGGTCTGAGAACGAGCCTATTATGAAACGCGCTCGACCCCCGAAGCTAAACCCTGCTTGGCCACGGCTCCACTATATTTCCCCTGCGGACAGGTACAACCATGAATCGCCCGACGAATTACCCGAAGAGTCAGCACACCGATCTTCCTTCGAGCGAAGCGGCGCCGTCCGATCGGCGCGATTTTCTCAAAGTCGCTGGAGCGACGCTGGCCGCTGCCGGCGCGACCGCCTCGCTCCCGCTGGCCGCCGCGCAAGCCGACGACAAGCCGGCCAGCCCCTACAAAAAGGCCGTCAAATGGGGCATGGTGCAAGGCGAAGGCTCGATCAAAGACAAGTTCAAGATGCTCAAGGAGCTCGGCTTCGATGGCGTCGAGCTCGACAGCCCTAGCTCGCTCGATAGGATCGAAGTTTTGCAAGCCCGCGACGAGACCGGCTTGCCGGTGCATGGCGTGGTCGATTCGGTCCACTGGAAAGACACGCTTTCGCATCCCGACCCGGAAGTCCGCGCCCGCGGCCTCGAAGGACTCAAGACGGCGCTCCGCGATTCGAAATACTACGGCGGCACAACGGTGCTGTTGGTGCCGGCGGTGGTCAATAAAGAGGTCTCGTACGCCGACGCCTACGCGCGATCGCAGGCCGAAATCAAAAAGGCGCTGCCGCTGGCCGAAGATCTCGGCATTCGGATCGGCCTGGAAAACGTCTGGAACAACTTCTTGCTCAGTCCGTTGGAAACGGCCCGCTATATCGATGAATTGAATTCGCCGCTCGTGGGAGCGTACTTCGACGTCGGCAACGTGTTGCGCTACGGCTGGCCGGAGCAATGGATCACAGCGCTCGGCAAGCGGATCTTCAAGCTCGACATCAAAGAGTACAGCCGCAAGAAACAAGACACCGAAGGGTTGCGCAAGGGATTCGACGTCGAGCTGCTCGAAGGCGATTGCGACTGGCCCGCCGTGATGGCGGCGCTGCGGCAGATCGGCTACACCGGCTGGGGAACGGCCGAAATTCCCGGCGGCGGCCGCGAGCGAATGCAGGCCATCGCCGAGCGAATGGACAAGATTTTCGCGAGCTAGCTGCCTTGGTTGGAGAAGCAGTCGCCGTCATCGGCCAACTAGCGCCCTCCAAAGACCAACCAGGCCACAGAGAGCACCGAGGACACCGAGAAAGAGAGAGCTTTTCGACCACTCTTTGATGGTGGACAGTCTAAAAAGTAATCGGGGTGGCATTAATCCTCTCTTCTTCTCCTCTGTGCCCTCGGTGTGCTCTGTGGCCCTCCTCCCCGCCGAGGTTAATTAGAAGCGTTCGTCATGGAAGCGCCTGCTTCGATTTCCAAATGGAGCGGCAGCGCTCCGGCGCGCTGCGCTGCACGGGCTTCTTGAATCATCAGCCAGGCGGTGGGAACGACGACGAGCGCCATTCCGATCAATGTCGGCGCCGTGAAGGCGCTGTCGTTCAGCGCCAGGTCAAAGATCATCGCAAAGCCGATCTGCGTCAGCGCCACCACCGAGACCTTGGCCGGATTCCCCGCGGCAAAGGCCTTCGTGAGCAAAATCTGCCCGATGGTCGCCGAGAGCCCCACGCCGATCAGCATCGCCAGCACGCCGGGCGTTCCCCAGTGAGGCAGGGGGTACTGTCTTGGAATAAACAACAACGCGCCGGCGCCGAACAACGTGGCGACTCCCGAAAAGTGCACCACGATCGCTCGCACATCGACGCCGCGCAAACGATGCAGCCCTAGCATCGCCACGGCTGTGGCAAAACTGCCGACCAGCACGACCATCGCGGTCCAATCGATCTGGCCGTCTTCCGGCTGTTCGACCAGCGCGACTCCGCAGACGGCCGAGGCGATGGCGAGCCACACCCCCAGGCTTGGTTTCTCGCGTAGCATGGGCCACGAGAGGAGCGCCACCCAAACCGGGAAGACGTTCGAGATGGTCAAGACTTCCGACATCGGCAGTCGCGTCAGGGCGTAAAATGTGCAAAGCATGCTGACGCTGCCGGCGATGCTGCGCAGCCAAAGCGTTCGGGGCCGTAAGAAGACCAATCGCACGCCCGACGCCTTGGCAAGCAGGAACGAGAACAAGAGCGCCAGGCAGGCGCGCGCCACCACGATCACTTGCCAATCGCAGTTCGTTTGCATGGCGGATGTGAGCGCGGCCATGCAGGCGAACGAAAAGGCGCCGCACAGCATCCATAGATAAGGGAGCACAAGTTCTCCGGCGCGTGCAGAAGTCGATCGAGGACGCCCCGCGCGGTTATCGCTATGAACAAGACGTGACCACTCGCTATTTCAAACCGAAACGGGTTTCACCGCAAGGCGAGTGGATGGCGGCCCCGCTTGATTTCGGTCTGATTCCGGCTTATCGTGCCGAGCAGGCGTTTGAATGACCTTCTGGAGCGTGGCGATGTCAGGTTTATTGTGGTCGATATTGCGGCGCGCCGCGTTGACGGTGGCGATTTTCGCCTTGGCCGGCGCCTGCTTGGCCGCTGACGCTCCCGCGAAGAAGAAAAAGGTCCTCTTCCTCGGCATTGACGGTTGCCGCTTCGACGCGATCAAGGCCGCCGACACTCCCAATCTCGACCGGCTGATGGAACAGGGCTGCTATGACGAAGATTGCCAGATCCTCGGTGAGCGTTTCCAGGGGAACGACACGATCAGCGGCCCCGGCTGGTCGAGCATTCTGACCGGCGTCTGGGCAGACAAGCACGGCGTGCTGGACAATGATTTCAAGGTCAAGCATTACGACGAGTACCCGCACTTCTTCAAGCGGTTGAAGGAGGTCCAGCCGAACGCCCGCACGGCGTCGATCGTCGATTGGGTTCCAATTCAATTACACATCGTCAGCGCGGCCGACGTGGCCAAGGTCTTTCCGCCCATCGACAAGGATTACGACCGCGTCGACGTCCTTTCGACCAAGGCCGCGGTCAAGGAGTTGACGGAAGAAGATCCGACGGTCGTCTTTCTCTACATCGGCCAGGTGGACGAGACCGGACATAAAGACGGTTTCCATCCCACCGTGCCGTCGTATCTGAAAGCGATCGAACGGGCCGACGGCTTTATCGGCGAAGTGCTGAAGGCGGTGCAAGCCCGCAAGACGTTCGATCAAGAAGATTGGCTCGTGCTGGTCACGGCCGATCATGGCGGCAAGGGAACGGGCCACGGCGGCGGGCACAAAATTCCGGAAATTCGCAATAGCTTTGTGATCGTCAGCGGCGACGCCGCCCGCCGCGGCAAACTCGACGAAGAGACCTATCTGGTCGACGTCCCCGTCACGGCGCTTGCGCACTTGGGCGTAGCGGCCGACCCGAAATGGAAGCTCGACGGTCGCGTGATCGGCCTGAAAGATACGCCGAAGAAGTAGCTTCGACCGGCTCGCTTGCGGAGCCGCACTAAAGATCAACAACCAACTTCAAGATTGCATTCCTCGCCAGCTCGAAAGGACACTCCCTTGCTCGTCCACAACGTTTATTTCTCGCTCAAGGATCCCTCGGCCGCCGCCATCGGACATCTGCTGGCCGAATGTCGCAAGTACCTGAACGATCATCCGGGCGTGGTCTTTTTCGCCTGCGGCACGCTCTCCGACTTGAGCCGGCCGCTGAACGACCGCGCCTTCGACGTCGGCCTGCACGTCGTATTCAAAGATCGCGCGTCGCACGACGTCTACCAAACCGCGCCGCGGCACATCGAGTTCATCGAAGCCAACCGCGACGGTTGGAAACAAGTCCGCGTCTTCGACAGCGACTGCTAAGGCGAAACTGGACCATTGGATTCGAAGCAAAGCTCTCCGGGAGGGCGAGTCTCCTGCTGAGCCGCGCAGCGTATTCGACGGCGCATCGTCTGAGATTCTCCGTCGCAACATCGGGAGTCTGGAATGGACATGGAGCCATCCCGCTGCGCTGTGGCGAAGCACTACTTGGCGATCTGCGCTGCGCATAGAATGGCGGCGCGCGGCTCAGCAGGAGCTTCGCCCGCCCTGAATGCGAGACTTAATGGACAATAGTAAGATCCCTACCGAGTTCAATCATGCCAGTGGCCAGGGTAGGATAGTGACGCCCGCGCTTCACGCGACGCAGGCCACCAACATAACGAAACCCAACGCACACCCAAGCGGGACGAAATGATGTTCGATCCATCACGAGCGAGTCGCCAACATTTATCACTGCCAAGCTGGCTCGTACTATTTGCGATCCTATGGTTCGCCGCCGGCGCTTCACTCTCCGCGGCGGAAGAGACCAAGCGTCCCAATATCGTGTTTATCTTCTCCGACGATCACGCCTATCAGGCGATCAGCGCCTATGGCGATTCGCGCAAGCTGCTCGACACGCCGAACCTCGACCGGATTGGCCGCGAAGGAATGCGCTTCGATCGCTGCCTCGTGCCGAATTCGATCTGCGGACCGAGCCGTGCCACGATCTTGACCGGCCTCTATTCGCATCGCAACGGCTTCTATAACAATTCGAACAGCCGCTTCGATGGTTCGCAGGCCACGTTTCCCAAGTTGCTAAAAGGCGCCGGCTACCAGACGGCCGTGATCGGCAAATGGCATCTGATTAGCGACCCAACCGGTTTCGATCATTGGCAGATCCTGCCGGGACAGGGGATCTATTACAACCCGCCGATGATTCGTAACGGCGAGAAGATCGTCGAGCAGGGCTACGTCACAGACGTCATCACCGAACGCTCGATCGAGTGGATGAAACAGCGCGACAAGAGCAAGCCGTTTTTGCTGATGGCACAGCACAAGGCGCCCCATCGCGAATGGGCTCCCGCGCTGCGCCATCTGGGGCACAACGGCGATCGAAAATATCCTGAGCCTGAGACGCTGTTCGACGATTACTCCCATCGCGGTTCGGCTGAGCGCGATCAAGACATGACGATCGCCAAGACCATGAACCGCGTTGACCTTAAGCTCAACGGTCCTCCGAAAGAACTGAACGAAGAGCAGCGGGCCCAATGGAACGCCTACTATGAGCCGCTCAATGAACAATTCAGAAAGGATAATCCACAGGGAGACGACCTGGTGCGCTGGCGCTACCAGCGTTACATGCACGACTACCTGGGTAGCGTCAAAGCGGTGGATGAGAGCGTCGGGCAGATTCTCAAGTATCTCGACGACGAAGGGCTGGCCGACAATACGATCGTGGTCTATTCGTCCGACCAGGGCTTCTACCTGGGCGAACATGGCTGGTTCGACAAACGCTGGATCTTCGAAGAATCGTTGAAGACGCCGCTGTTGGTCCGCTGGCCGGGAGTGGTGAAACCAGGGAGCGTGAACCGCGATATCGTCTCGAACGTCGACTTTGCCCAAACCTTTCTGGCGGCTTCAGGGACGCCGGCCCCCGACACAATGCAGGGGCGGAGCCTGGTGCCTTTGCTGAAAGGTAAGACGCCGGACGACTGGCGGAAGAGTTTTTACTATCAATACTACGAGTACCCCGTTCCGCATCGCGTGCGGCCTCATTACGGCGTAGTGACCGACCGCTACAAGCTAGTCCACTTTGCCGGCGCGGGCGACGATTACGCCGAATTGTTCGATCTGCAAAAGGATCCGCGCGAATTGCGCAGCGTGATCGATCAGGCCGACTACGCTCCAGTGAAGCAGGAGCTGGAAGTCGAACTGGCGCGATTGCGCGCGGAGTTGAAAGTCCCGGGCACGATTCCGCCCGAAGCGCTGGGCGGCCCACGCCAAACGCCCAATCAACCCGGCGGCAAGAAACAAGTCGCTCCATAACTTATCGATGTGCGCCGCCGGCAATGTTCTTCTCAAGCTCTCGCGTGATTTCTGTCCCGCCAAATCTTGCCCTCCAATTATCAAGATCTCGATGCCAATAAAACCTTCCCAAAAGCAGCGCCGCACATTCGCTACACTCCTCGTAATGCTTTCCGCCACAGTGGCCGGGTCCTTACCAAGATCTGCCACTGCCGATGAGCCAAAGGCCGAGCCATCGGCCGCAAGACAGTTCTTCTTCACGTCGCAGGGAAAAACCGCGCTGGCCAGCGCCGCTGGCGGCGATTTGCGCTGGTTCGATTTCAAAGTCCCCGGCCAGGCGACCTGGCAGCCGGGATCGAGTTTTTCGGACGGGCGCCGCGTGGTGTTTTTGAGCATGGAGCCGCGCCGTGACGGGCCCGGCAAGCCCTTCGAAAAATTCTATACGCAGACGCCCACGCACATTTGGATCCACGACTTGCAAAGCGGAGCGCTCGACGAGATCTGTAACAAAGATCGGATCGCGCCGTTCGAAACTCCGGCGCTCTTGGTCAGCGACGAGCGGATCCTTGTGCAGGTGGTCAAAGATAGCGTCGGCCGGATCGTCAGCATGAATCTCGACGGCAGCGACGCCCGCGATTTCACCCGCGCCGGCGAAGGACTTCCCTACGGCCTGAGCCTCAGCCCCGACGGTCGCCGCGTCGCCTACCACTTGGCCAGCCCACAAGGCTATCAGGTCTGGACGTGCGACGCCGACGGCGGCAATCGCGTTCGCGTGGCGGCCGATCCCAAGCACTTGTACTTTGGCACAAGCTGGTCGCCGGACGGCAAGTCGATCTTGTATGTCGATTGTCATTACCAGACAGACCCCGGCCACGATTGGGCCGACGTTTGCATCGGTCGAGCCGATGGAAGCGAGCACCGCGTATTGACGAAAGACCAACCGATGTGGTTCGCCGCCAGCTATGGCGATCTGAAAACGAGCGGCGGCGGGTCGAATCTGCCAGCCTGGACGCATGACGGCAAGATTCTCTTTCCGCGCCGCGCGGCAGGCGCCGTCCTTCCTTGGCAGTACAGCGTCGGTAAGGCCGACGTCGATCATTTCAACCGCGACTTCAAACCGGACGAAGCCCGCGGCGGAACCGTGATCTGCCGCCTCGACCCAAGCGACGGCAGCCAGACGGCGCTCACGCCGGCGGAGAACAACGTGTGGGACTTTCGGTCCAGCGAATCCCCCGACGGCCGACAGATCATCTTTTGCCGGGCAAAGACCGCCGGCGCCCCGGCGATCTGGGTAATGGACGCCGACGGCGCCAACGCCCGCGAGATCACCCGGGGCCAAAACGACCTGGGGGCCGATCATCCGCGCTGGCTGCCGGCTCCGCCTGCGAAAGCTGAACCGCGCTAGACCAGCAAGCTATCATTCCACAGGCGACGCAATTTTCAATCAGGATGAAAAGGACTGCCGATGTTCGATGAGATTTGGACGCACATGGCTGTGGTGGAGCTTCCGATCCTGGAGAAGATGCTGCGGCCGGTCGTGGTTTACGCGTTTCTGCTAATCGGC
>DASXPZ010000846.1:0-7152 GCA_036493275.1 Pirellulales bacterium | reverse complement strand
AAGAGATTCCATCGAAAGCTAGCAATGCCGGCGCGCCTGCCTGCTTCGAACCGGCCTCTTCGGCCTGTAAAAAGTGCAGAGGCCATGCGGATTATGTCGATACCGTCAGCGGCGCTAGGCGGCGCGAATGCATTCGTCTCGACCGCTCCGGCGACCGATAAAGAACACTGGTGGCTACATAGGACGTGGCCGCACTGCGCGGGCTGGCGATCTTTTCGCCTCGCCTGCTTACGATCGCCAACGGAGGAAGCAGGTCGTGGCGCAAGATATCAACGTGCTAGCGCTGGTCAAGGGAGAGGAACGTTATGTGTTCCTCTACGACGATTCCAGCCGCGCTGCCACCCTGCGGACGCTGGGTCGGTTCGCTTCGAACCCGGAACTGAGCTTCTCCTGGTACGACGCCGCCGTGCTGAGCCAGAAGATCCGCCTGGAAAACCAGAAGCCCGCCGCGCCCCACCGTCGCTTCGAACTGCCGCTGCGAACCGATAGCGACGAGCAGATCTAACTCGGCCGGGCCTCGAAGCCTGGTTTCTCTTCAGGCTCCGCCGCTTCGCTTTGAACTGTGCGGCAGGCCCATAGCGGCGCCTTGTTTCGAGCGGATGCTACTCGATCAGAGCACAAGAAAGCGCCCTCTATCGTTTCCGCCCACAAACGAAACCCCGTAAAAGACGGCGTCTCCATCAACCGACGCGGCAGCGTCGCACAAAAAAGCGTCGCACAAAAATGGCTACGGTGGCAGATCAGTCGTTGATGGGCGCTGTGACGCGGTTCTTGCGTTATTTGCGCGTCGAGCGGAACGCTTCGCCGCTGACGATCAAGAGCTACCGCGAGGACCTGACGACGCTCGGCGAGTATCTCCGCGAGCGGCAAGGGGGCCGCGATCCGCTCCCTGAAGAATTGACCACGCTCGACCTGCGCGGTTACGCCTCGGCGATGCACACGGCCGGTTACGCCAAGACGACGATCGCCCGCCGGCTGGCTTCGATGCGCAGCTTCTTTCGGTTCGGCCAGCGCGAGGGCTGGACCAAGTCGAATCCGGCCAAGCCGCTCCGCAACCCGCGCAAAGGGCGCTCGCTCCCCCATTTTCTTTCGAGCGACGAGTTGGGCAAGCTGCTCGAAGCGCCGCCCGCGAACGACCCGCTGGGCCTGCGCGATCGGGCGATTCTCGAAACGCTCTACTCGGCTGGATTGCGAGTCAGCGAGTTGGTCGGGCTAAGCGACACCGACCTCGATCTACCGGCGTCGGTTCTGCGGGTGCGCGGCAAAGGGCGACGCGAACGGATGGCTCCGGTAGGCTCGTTTGCCGCCAAGGCCTTGCGAGACTGGCTGGCCGTGCGGCGGCTGGCCCAAGGTGGCAAGGGCAGCGCGAGCAAACCGGTGGTGGCGCCCGTTTTCGTCAATCGGTTCGGCCGACGGCTGACGACGCGGAGCGTCGGCCGGTTGCTGGAAAAGTATCTCAAAATCACTGGCCTCGACAGCCGC
Source organism: Pirellulales bacterium (assembly GCA_036493275.1). Taxonomy (GTDB): domain Bacteria; phylum Planctomycetota; class Planctomycetia; order Pirellulales; family JACPPG01; genus JACPPG01. The sequence goes on along the minus strand of DASXPZ010000846.1, from coordinate 5,670 downwards.
ACTACGCCCCATACCCTGCGGCACAGTTTTGCCACGCACCTGTTGGACCGGGGCGCCGATATCCGCAGCGTGCAAGAGCTGCTCGGGCATAAGAGCCTGGTGACGACGCAGATCTACACGCATGTCAGCACCGCGGCGCTCCGCACGGCGTACGAAAAGGCTCACCCGAGAGCGAAATAAAACGCCCCGGCGCCGCGCTGCTCACGAAGTCGCAAGCGTGAATTTTGAGCGGCAGGGCGCAAGTCCCCTGCCGCTCACGGTTGCGCTTCACTGTCCATCGAAAAATCGCTGCGCCGAAAGCGGCGCGCGGCTCGGCAGGATCCTCGCCCTCCCGGCACGCGATTCATGCGCGTCTCACGAGAGGGCGCTGGATCGCGTTTAGGCAAATTCTTCGCGCGAGTTCAGCCGCCAAAACGCCGGTGGCCGTGGCGCGCTTGGTTGCGCGTCGCGGCCACGTCGGCGGAACATGTCGCAGGGTCGAAAAACCCCCACGGTTTTTACTTCTTGAGCAGGTTGCCCACTTCGCGCTCCAGCTCGGTGATGTGGACGTTGCGGTTGACCACGCGGCCATCCTTGCCGACCAGGATCATCGTCGGCAGCGTGAGGATGCCCAACTCGTTGGCCAGCCGGCTATCCAGAGCGCCCGGTTCGTAGATCTGCGCCCAGGGGAGCCGATTCTTCTTCAAGTAGTCGGACAGCTCCTCGGCCTTGGCGTCGAGGCTGACCCCGATCAGCGCAAAGCCGTCCTTACCGAACTGAGCATGCAGCTCCTTGAGTTGGGCGAGGTCGACCTTGGCCGGTTCGCACCAGGTGGCCCAATATTGAATCAGCACCACCTTGCCGGCGTAGGCGGCCAGGTCGATCGACTTGGCGCCGGGCGTGCTGCTGGGGCCCTTCAGCTTGATCGGCTTGCCGACGCTATCGAGCCGGACGACGGCGCCCGCCGCCTTCTTGGATGAAGACGAATCGGGGAAGTTGTCGCGGATCTGGGCGTACCACTTCTTGGCGTCGTTTTCCTGGCCGGCGAACTCGTGGGCAATGGCCAATTGCAACATCGCCTCGGCCGTGTCGGCGCTCTTGGGATGATCGGTGACGAACTTTTCAAGGCTCTTCAGCCATTTGGCCTGAACCGCCTGGAACTCTTCGTTTCTGGCGAGCGCCGCTCCGTAGTCGGCGGTCAGATAGCGGAACTCAACGTACGACGACAATTCTTCCGTCGCCTGGTCTTTGGCCAGTTCGGTATAGAGCTTCTTCAAACGATCGACCCCTTCGGGCCAGATGCCCGACTGGACCGTGGCGCTGATCATGTCGGCCATTTGCTTAATCCACTGATTTCTGTCCTCGGTGGAGGTGACCGCTTCGGCGATCTTCATCATCGCGTCGGCCTTTTTGGCCGTGAGGTTCGCCTGCTCTTGAGGATTGCTGGTCAGGGCGATCGCCTTGTCCAGCGCTTCGATCTCGGCGAGGAGCCCTGTTGGCGGGCCGCCGGCGGCGCTGCCTCCGTCGGAGTTGTTCTCCCGATCCGCAACGCGAGCGGTGAAGAAGTAGCCGACTTCGCCCGGTGGGCCAATCAGGCGCCAGGTGTCGCCGACGCGGATCATGGTGCCGAGTTGCAGTTGGTCGTGTTTGCCACCCGATTCGACCATCGCGACGCCGTTTTCATAAACGACGAGGTCCTTGGTCGAGCCGTCGGTTCCGCTGGGAATCAGGCCGGGGTGCGATGCGCCGAATTGAATCCAGCGTCCTCCGGGCGCCACCGATTTCTCCGAAGCGGCTTGCTTGCGGAATTCTTCACTCGCGCCGGCGCTCTTGGCTTCGAGGTCTTTCTGGCGGTTCTCGCTCAGACCGAGGCCGCGCAGTTCTTCTGGCGTAATCAACAGCCGATTGAAGCGGGCGACGTCCTTATCGGCCATCGCGCGGACAACTTCGGCGCTCACTTCTTCCGCCGAGATCTCTTTCCAGCGATCGATCCGACCGTCTTCGTTCGTGTCCAAACCCCAGCGGACACCGGCGGTGTTGAACCAGCGGGTTTGATCGGGCTTGCCGTTGAAATCGGAATCGACGTCGCGGTAGACTTCGAGCCCATCCTGGAAGTAGCTCCACTGATCGACGGTGTTGTCCGTGTTGGTATCGACGAACCGACGCAGGATCTGGCCGCCGCCGTCGCGCACGACCCAGCCCGTCTGACCGCCGACCTTTTCGGCCTTGATCGTGCAGCGTTCGAGCTCTTCTTTCGTAGGCGTGTCGAATTCGACGTCCTTCTGGATGGGCGCCAGCTTCATGGCGGCTTCGACGGTGACGGCAGCTTGGGCAGGCCGGCTGGCCAACCCAGCCAGCGACAAGGCGGCAAACCCGCAGATCACGCGACGGGCGACAGCGGTGGGCATCAGGAAATCCCTTTCGTGACGAGACGCAACGAACTCAGCGCGAGCGCGCCGTAAGAAAAGCGTGGCACTATGTCCCTTATTTTTCGGTTCGCACGATCGCGGAACATGATCCGGCCCTGACAGTTTTCCGCGCAGCAATGCTAGCGGAGCGCGCGGAGGGGGACTGGGGAACGAATCGAGGGGGACTTAGAAGTCTGGGGAAGAAATGCCATCGTGACATTTCTTTCCTTCGCGCGTGTTCGCAGCCAAGCTGCTCACGGCTCAGACAATAACGACTTGTGTCGCTATTTTTGGGATCGCACATGGCGATCCACGCAGTCCGGGGAAGTATTTCCACGGACTGCATGGGCAAGAGCGGGATTTTTCGTGGCCTCAAGTCCCGCAGGCGCCGCCAGCGAGGCAATGGGGAGGTTGCGGTGTTGAAAGCCTGCGGCTTGCGGGACAAGCATTCACGCTGTTTTTATTTGCGATGCGTTCAAGAGACGCAGAGACGAGACTGCACCGCCTCATTCTGTCGCGCGGCGCCGGTAACCCATGACGCCGAGTCCCGCCAGTCCGACCGCCAGCAGCACAACCGACGACGGTTCAGGGACAGACTGCACGGTGATGCTCATCGGATCGCCGGCCACGAAGGCGTCGCCAGTGATGACCAAAAAGCCGGCCCCCGAAGCGCCGAGCAACGAAGTCGGATTGAAATTAACGATCTGGCTAAAGGGACCGCTGACGCTGCCGATTTGGAAGTCATAGACCAGCGTCCCCAACCACTGCGTGCTGCCGATGGTCGTCGTGCCAGGAATGGTTTGGACGTACCAATAGTTCACGTTGGCGCCAAACTGAGCATAACCGCCGGTGAGAACGTTTCCGTAGACGATAAACGGTCGCGGAGCCGGCGAACTTCCGGACGTGCCACCGGGGCCAAGCGGGAACACCGCGGCAAAGTTGGCCTGCTCGTACGCGTAGCCAGTCGCCGGCGGTGGCTGGTTCAAAAACATGCCGACGGTTCCAGGAAGCGCGATATCGACATAGGCGTCTTCCGTCAGGGTCCCCGCGCCATTGACGCCGCCGATGATCGAGTAGCCGGCAGAGGTAATTCCATCAGTAAACGGGGTCGACAGAGTCTGATGGCCGCTGGGAATGAAGTTGATCGTCGACGGAATCGAAATCTGCGGATTCGGGAACGTCGGATAAAGCGCCGGCACGTTCGGCAGGCCGCTCGTGGGATAAAAACCGGGGCCGCTCGGAGTCCAGGTGGGAGGGGTTGACGCTTCGTTGATCTGAGGGCCTTCGCTGGTCGTGCCAAAGTAGCCATTGACGTCCGAGTTGCTGGCGCTGCCGATCTGCGCGTGCGAGACGCCGGCCAAAAGCGAGATTGAGAGCGCGACCGAAAGCGGAATGACGCGAGTAACACGTTGCGACTTCATTAGCGTTCTCCCCCTTGGGGCGACCCGCGGGCCGCCGAACATCGAATGACGTGAAAAGATGGTTTGCCCGATCCGCGATATGAGTGACCCTCAAGAAAAGCTCCGAAGAACCTACCTAACGAGGAAACACCCTGGCAGGCGGCATACTACCATTGGATGTTCGGTTTTGCCATGAATTTTATTAGATTTTCATTTGCATATCCCCCCACACGCCAATGGGTTGGTCGGTGGAAATGCAGATCCAAAGCATCGCGGCGTCACTGAACCTCAAAGCTTGCTTCCAGTCAGGCTCGCAATGATCGCTCGCCAGTGGGCGTCTTAAATCCTTGCGTCTGGACTGCCTGACATCTATTGTGAAGCAATCGTTCATCTTGTTGCTCGCTCCTTTTTGAACTGGAGCCGCTAATCAAACTACTTCAAGTTTGATCTTCGCACTTACGGCCCTCTCGGATTGCGCCCTTTTCGGTGGCGATCCACTCTTCGCACGCTCAGCCTGAAGGAGCAGCTCCATGATTTTGCATTGCCTGCGTCGTCTCGGCCGACGACCGCTCGCCTTGGCCCTGGCCATTGGTTTCGCGCAGCTTCTATCGAATCCAGACAACGCGGCCGCAAACCCCCTGCGACTGGGAATTCTCGGCGATAGCATTAGCGCGGGAGACGGCAGCGCAGTCGGCTCTTATCCGAACTGGGTGACGCAACTCACCGCGAGCGGGGCCTTCACGGTCGGCCCAGACGGCAATCAAGCAGGCGACGGAGACGTGGCCAGCGACGTCTTCAATACACAGCTCCCGGTAATTCAAGGGCAGATTCAGTCCGGTCAACTCGACTACACGGTCCTGGCGGTTGGAGCCAACGACCTGGGCAACGCCGCTTTGACGTATGTAGCGACTGGCGACCTGGCGGGAACTCTGCAGCTCTTTTTCAACACGGTGCTGCCGACGATCGAAAACACCATCACGACAATCGCCGCCACCTCGCCGCCGGTTCATCAGATCGTGATGAATATTCCCGATCCGACCTCATCGCCAGAAGTGCAAGGACTGATCGCTCAATATGGCATCACGCCAGCTCAACTGGCGCCGGCGATCGCGGCCCTGCAAACCGCCAATGATCAATTGGATGCGTTCGCCTTGGCCCGTGGTATCCCGGTGATTGATCTTTACACGGCGACACAGACCATCTTGACGCATCCACCACTGGTGTTAGCTGGCGTGACCTACAATGATTTATTTGCGCCGGACGCGTTTCATCCCGGTCCCGCGCTGCAAGGCCTGATTGCCGACGCCGTGATCAACGCCGCGAACCGGGCCTACGGCGCCGGGCTGGCTCCGATCAGCGAAGAGCAGATCGTCGCGAACTTGGGAGGCACGCCGCTGATTGCCGGTCCGACTTATTACAACCTCGATCATCTGGTGCTGCTCCCGGTCCCTGAGCCTTCGACGATGGTGTTGGCTGTTCTGGGCGCGATGGCATGGTTTGCCTTGCCCGCTATCGCCCGTCGTCGCTCGCCGCAATCATCAGGGCGAGGAGCAACAGGAACACCCCGCCCAAGAACGTGCTAAAACGTTCGGTCCGTCCCGAGCGCCAGATCACGGCAATGCCGGCCAGTGCGGTCCAAACGCCGATGACACCGGGGAATCCCAACGACTTTCCGACGGCGACCTGTGTCGCGATCATGTCATGGCGACGAACATGGTGGCCAGGCTGTAGCGAAATGGCTTCTCCACGCGCTCGATACGCCACTTGCGATTCGGTCTCGGCGCCGACGTGATCATGTCGCTCTCCCTGGTGGAGTCGTTCGATTGATCAATGAAGAGGACGACCGGAGAGGTTCTAGCGGTCAATCTGTCGCAGCGTCTCTG
>DASXPZ010000845.1:0-2908 GCA_036493275.1 Pirellulales bacterium | reverse complement strand
AGCCCAGACGCCGCCGAAGCCGACTTCCACGCTGGTCAACTTGCGGGCCTGATCCCAAAACACCGTGCGCCGCTCGGCGTGGCCGTCGTGATCGGCGTCTTCGAGAATGACGATGCGATCCTTCTGCGAAAGATCAAAATTCGCCGGCTGCTCCGCGTACGTATTGTTTTCCGCCACCCACAGCCGGCCGCGCGCGTCGGTCGTCGCGCCAATCGGCTGCCGCACGTCAGGCTCGCCGGCGAAGAGCGAAACGCGGAAACCTTCGGGGGCCTTGATGCGCCGGGCGGCTTCTTCCGGCGAAAGCAACTTCACGGTTTCGGGCTGCGTGTTTTTCACCGCGGCGGGCTCATCCGCTCGCAAGAGATTCCCCGGACCAAACAGCATGACGAGGCAGGCAACAAACGTCTTCCAGCGCATTGCGGAACTTCCGAGGGGCGAGAGGAGCAAACGGGCGTTTTGGGCGTGAGGATGTCGCAGCTCCAAAGCCGCGCGATCGAACGCCACAATTATGCTTGCCTGGATGCGCGAAGTCTAGCGCCGCAGGCGATTGAGGAGACACGCCGCGGCCCGTCAGCTCGCGTGTTCTTTCGCCGGCGCAGCGCGGCGGTGTCCGAAGAAGCCACGCTGGCGGATTACTTCGGCCACTTCGCCGGGCACGTGGTCGCTCCAGGAAGGATCGCCCGACTTGATTTGCGCCAGCACGTCGCGCGAGAAGATCGACAAATACTCCGGGTTGTAATTGTCGAGTTGTTCGATGCAGCCTCGCTCGACCAGGTACTCGTATAAGTTCCGCAACTCGGGCGCAACTTGCAGATTTTCGACCGTCGTCAGCGCGCCGGTCTGCTTGTCCTTCAAGGGGTAGATGTACAACTTCAAGTCATTCTTGAACAACCGGCCGAACGATTCGAGAATGCCGCCATCGAGCTTCACGTAATACTTCTCGTCGAACAATTCGCACAAACTGCCGGCGCCCATCGTGATGCCAATCTTCTCCTTGGTATATCGGGCCAGATAGGCCGCCAGGCGATAGTACTCGAAGTAGTCGGAAATGATCACCGTTTTTCCGCAGGCGGCCAGCATGTCGGCGCGGGCTAAAAAGTCGCGCAGATCGATCGCGCCGCTGGTAGAGCCGTTCACTGCCCCTCCGGCGGCCTGCAGATTGTGCATCGTGATTTCCATCAGCGACACGACCGACTCGCCATCGACCGCCGGTTCGCACGAGAATTTTTCATGCGCCGAGCGGAGCATATCGATGTTGACGTGAGTGACCGGTCGAAAGCTGCCGCGCTCGACTAGGATCGGCTTCTTGTAGAGCACTTCAGAAGGTTGCAACACTTCGCCTGTGGCCGAGAACATCGCCGCGCTGCTCAGTCCCAACTGCACCAGGCGCAGGCTCATCACCCGGTTATCGACCTGGCGGAAGGCGATGCCAGAGAATTCGATCATGTCGATCTCGATGCGTCGCGTGCTCAGGTCGTCGAGCAGCGACTCGACCAGCTTGTCAGGCTCGTGATTCAGACAGAAGGCGCCGTAAAGCAAGTTGACGCCGACAATCCCCAGGGCTTCCTGCTGAAGAGCGTTCTCGGTGTCGAGCATTCGCACGTGCAAGATGATCTGGCTATCCTGGTCGCGCGGATGGGCCTGGAATCTCACCCCCATCCAGCCGTGGCACTCGTTTGTCCCCTTGAAGTTTCGCGCGGAGACGGTATCGGCAAACACGAAGAAGGAGGTCGTGTCGCCCCGGCTTTCGCGCAGGCGGCTGAGATTCAACTCGTGCTCATGGTCGAGCATCGATTCGAGCCGCTGCCGGCAGACATACCGTTCGCATTCGCCGTAAACCGCGTCGCTCACGGCCATATCGTAGGCCGACATGCTCTTGGCGATCGTCCCGGCGGCGCCACCGACGCGGAAGAACCAACGCACCACTTCCTGCCCCGCGCCAATTTCGGCAAACGTACCGTAACGGCGCAGATCGAGATTGATGGCCAGCGCCTTGCGTTCCGTGTTCGGATTCTCGTTTGGCATGACAGGCTGATACTCGCGGAAAGGGAGAAGGAGGAAGATGCCCGGCGCCGTCCATAAAAAGTCCGGGCCGCGCGAAGCGAAAAAAGAACTGAACGACCAGCATTGAAAGGGAGCGACGGACAACTGTCAATCATTCGGTCGCGCGGTTTCGGCCGAAGTTTGCGTCAAGAGAATCTCGAACGTTTTTCGGCGATTTGCGCCATTAGGGTTATCGCCACGAAACGACATTCGCATTTGAAGCGCGAGATTTGCATGATCCGATCCAACGAGAGAGCGCTGCGCCGAATCAACCGCCCTGAATCAATCGTTCCACAATCGCCGCGTTGGCCGCCGGGAATTCATAGCGGGCAAGGTCCGTTCGCGCCACCCAGCGAAAAGGGGAATGCAGACGCATCGAGCTTGCGGAGCCATCGCCGATCGGTCGACAGGCGATGAACGAAATTTCGACCAGCCCGTGCGCGTATTGTTGAGTTACTTTCGACAGTTCCCCAACGGGCTCAACCGGCAGGCCGGTTTCTTCGAGGCACTCGCGCGCCGCGGCCTCAGGCGCGCTTTCGTCCGGTTCCACTTTGCCGCCGGGAAACTCCCACAGGCCCGCCAGCGCCACGCCGGGAGGACGCTGTCCAATGAGGAACTGGCCGTCTCGCTCGACCACGGCCACGGCGATCCGCTTGGGTTCCGACGCGCGATCCGTCCCGCCGCTTGATGAGATATTCATCTCAGTGGCCAATCATCACCGGAACATTGGGCGGCATTGTCAGCAGCCATTCTGCTGAGAACAGACCGGGCTTCAATACCTGATTCGAGGTCTGCAAGCCAGGCATGGACAGATAGAGCACAATGGGTCCTCTTTCGATCAACTCCGCGAGAATCTCCTGCATCT
>DASXPZ010000844.1:0-7780 GCA_036493275.1 Pirellulales bacterium | reverse complement strand
TCGGCGCGGTTCGACATAGCTGCTGGATTCGGTCCTTGGCCCTCAGATATGCGGCGTTCGACGGCGCGTTGACGAACAATGGCCTGCAGTCACGCCGGCTACAACCGAGATCCCCCAACCTAAACGCCTACGTAGAGCGCTGGATCCAGTCGATTCAGGTCGAATGCCTCGACCACTTTATTGTGTTCGGCGAAGCGCATCTGAATCATCTGGTCACCGAATACGTCACTCATTTTGAGACCGAGAGGCCGCATCAAGGATTGGATAACCAGCTAGTTATTGCGTCAAAACTTGTGGCGGACGATATTCCCTTGTTGGGCCAGGTGAAATGCTGTGAGTGGCTCGGCGGACTGTTGAAGCATTACGAACGGCGGGCGGCGTAGAATCTTCTCACTCGTTGGGCGTCGGTCGATCGCTGCTGCGCGCCGATGACGGATCGCCATGGCAAGACGGCCAACCAAGGTAGACTTTGTACTACTGGAAGCTCACGCGTGCGCGATCATTGCCAGCCGAATGTCGGATTCGCAATTCGTTCAACTTGTTTTTAGACAGCACGGACCGGAATACGCTCGCTCTCGGATTTGCTGCCGCTAAAATCAAGGGGCCAGCCGGTTTTTTGGCTCCCAGGGAGAAGCAACCCCATGAGTCAGGATAATGCTTCCTTCGATGAAGCCACCGCGCGTCTGGACGAGATCAACACGCGCTGGAGCCTGATGCGGCTGGCAGTGGCGGCTTCGTATACCGACTCAGGTCCGGCGCGGCAGACGCTCGTCATGCGCTACAACGGCGCCATCCGCAAATACATCGGGGCGCTCGTTCACAACCAGCAGGACGCCGATGACCTGGCGCAGGAGACGTTGATCCGCATTCTGCGCGGCGACTTTTCTGGCGCTGATCCCGAGCGCGGGCGGTTCCGCGACTTGCTCAAAGTCGCCGTGCGCAACATGGCGCGCACCTTTTGGAGCAAACAGCAAAAGCGCGCTGGCGTGCCGGTAGACCTTAACCTGCTGGGGGACGACACACAGACGGAAGAATCCGAACGCGCCTGGCAAACAACCTGGCAGAATGCAGTACTATCAATGACCTGGCGCTCGCTCGAAGCCTACGAGCAATCGCAACCAGGCTGCGTCGCCTATGCGGTGCTGCGGTTGCGCAGCGATCATCCAGACGACGATTCCGAGCAATTGGCAAAACGTCTCTCCGCGGCGATTGGGCGACCGTTTGCGGCAGCGGCGACGCGTCAACAATTGCGCCGGGCGAGACTCCGATTCGCGCAATTATTAGTCGAAGAAATTGCCCGCGGTTTGAAAGACCCTTCGCCCGAACGAGTCGAAGAGGAACTTCGCGATCTCGGGCTGTTTCCGTATGTCGCCGATTTTCTGACTGCCGATTGGAAATCGCGCGGTGAATTGCGCGCCGTCGAAGCCGCCGACGCCTGAGGCTCTTGGCCACACCCGCTTCACGGCTTCGATTTGTTCGAGTCGCCGGCGCGTTGCCGCAATCCATCCGCCACGGCGCGAAAGTCCTGGCGATTGCGCAGGGGCTCATATTCTGGGTCGGTTTCGATATTCGCAGGGAGAGACTCACCGTGATCGGTGGCTGATCGCAGCAGTTCGACCGCGCGGCGTCCGCAATCGTCGGCCAACGTCGCTGACACATTGGCCTTGAAGCGATCGACAAGCGGAATGCAGCGGGTCAACAGGCTTGCCGCTTGGACCAGCGTGGCGCCATCGTCAGGCGCCAATCCAACCAGCTGTTCAGCGGCGGCGGCGGCCTTCTGTGGCTCGCCCATTTCCAAAAGCACCGCAGCCAGCGCAGCATACTGGCGTCGCAGAGGGGCTTTGAATTCGTCGGGTGCACTCGACATGGAGACGGCTTGCTGCTGCTCGTCGATAGCACGGTCAAAATAGTATTGTGCTTTAACTGGATCCTGCCGCGCGACCATGAGATTTCCGGCAGCCTCACAAGCGAGCGCCAATTCCGCGTGGTAGTCGGCGCGATTCGGAATCGCCTTCGTCAGCTCAGTTTGCAAGTCAATCGCACGGCTGATCAACTCGTCGGCCGCGGTCAAATCATCTCGCGAAATCGCGAGCAATCCCTGGCGATGCAAGATGCCCGCCAATCGGGCGCGATAGTCGGCAGCGGCCGAATTCTGCGCCACCAGGTTCTCATAAAGACGCTGTGCCTGCTGATACTGAATCGCCACTTCAGACACCTCGCCATGCTGCGCAAGCGCCGCTCCATAATTGCCGAGCGTCTGGGCCCACTCGGCGCGATAGACTTCGACCGCCGGAAAATCTTCCGTCAGCCGCTGAAACAACTCGGACGCGGCTTGAAACGAGGCTCGCGTTTCAGCAGCGGATTGCGCCGCAGCGCGCACAAACGCCAGGTTGGCGGACGACGACGCCAGCCCAAACCGGTACTCAGGATCATCCGGCGCCGCGCCGACAAGGTCCTGAAACAATTGTTGGGAAGTTGCCAACGACTTCTCTGCCTGCGCGAGATCGTCCGTCTGCTGGTAGAGCGTTCCGAGATTATTAAAATTCGTGGCCCGTGCCTTGCGAAGCGAGTAGTCGGCCTGCCCTGCCGAGGCCAGGCGATCGAGCATCGCGCGTGATTTCTCCAACGCCACCGCGGCGTCCTGTGGACGGAAATCCTCCAATAGCGCCACCCCTAGGCTGTCCCAAGCCCGCGCGAGTTGACCGCTGGCCTCGGCGTCTGCGGGGTTGCCGGCCGCCAGATTTGCAAAACCGTCGATTGCAAGCCGGTATTCGGTTTCGGCGTCCGCCGCTCGACCGGTCTGGACGAGCATCGCCGCCAGGTTGTGATGCGCGCCGGCCAACTCGCGCTCGTACTTCGGCAAAGGTTGCTCGTTGACTAGTTCTGAGAGGGTGGCGATCGAGCGCATATAGGATTTTGCGGCCTCCGCCGAATGCCCAAGCAGGCCCTGCAAGTCGGCCGACTGTCTTTGGGCACGGCCGACTTGCCAGCGTAGCTCGGGTTGTTCGGGATTCTGAGCTTGCATCTCTTCGCAAAACTGCAGCGAGCTGGTCAATAGATCGCGGCGAAGCGCTTCGGAGTGTGGGAGCTGCGCCAGCCTTTGCTCGCTGAAGCCGCTGAGCAATTGATCGACGACGTTCTGAGCCTGAACCAGCGTCTTCTCACGCCGTTCGCGTTCGGCGTCTGCTGTGCGCAAGGCGCCGATCAGAAGGACGTTGTAAATAATTCCACCCACGATCAAGAACAGCGTCGCGAGCGTCGCGGCGCTAATCGCCATTGCCAGCCCCGGTCGTCGCCGCGCCCATTTGACGGCGCGCATCCAGGCGGGGACAGGCAGAGCATGAATCGGCTCACCAGCCAGAAATCGACGCAGATCGTCGGCCAGCTCTTGCGCACTGGCGTAACGCTCGCGCGGTAATTTCTCCAAGCACTTCAGACAGATAGTTTCGATGTCGCGCGGCAGCTTGGGCTGCAATTGTCGCGGCGCCACGGGTTCGTTCGACAGGGCTTGGAACACCGTATCCATCGCCGTCTCACCGTAGAACGGCGGCCGCCCGGTCAACAACTCGTAAAGAATCGCCCCCAGCGAGTAGATATCTGAGGCAGGTGTGATGCTTTTGGTAACGCCGCCGGCCTGTTCTGGCGCCATGTACGAGGGGGACCCCATAATGTCCCCTGTCACGGTCTGCCCAGAATCGCGATCGCTTTCCTTGGCGAGGCCGAAGTCCGAGATCTTCGGTGTCTGGTCGTCGGCCATCAGAATATTGGCCGGCTTCAGATCGCGATGGATGATGTGTCGATCGTGCGTGAATTGCATCGCCTCGGCAAGCGTCGCGACGAGCGCGGCGGCCTTTGCGGCCGACCAGGGGGCTCCGTCGAGCCGATCGGCAAGACTTCCTCCGGCGATATACTCCTGCGAATAATAGGGGCCGCGCGCCGTAGTCCCGACTTCATAAATCTGGACGATGTGCGGGTGTTGCAGGCGCGCGATCGCCTCGGCTTCGAGACGAAATCGCTCAAGCGAACCGCTGAGAAAAAGCTTGATCGCCACAGTTCGTCGCAGGCTGGATTGCCGAGCCTTGTAAACGACCCCCATGCCGCCGCGGCCTAACTCCGCCAGGATTTCATAACCCGGTACAGTCGGCCACGGTTCGCTCGCTCGCGGGATTTGCCGTCTGGCGGTCGCGCGTTCGCGGATTTGCGTGGCGTTTTCTACGCCTTCACTTGTCGGCACAATCTGCTGATCAAACGCGGCGGCGCCCGTCGGCAAGATCAGGGTCTGGGCCGCTTTACCGCACATCGGGCAGGTGACTGTGTTGGCCGATGGGGAATGGTCGCCACTCCATTCCCACTCATGTCCCGCGGCACAATGCAGCGTTTGTTTCATCGTCGGAAAACCTGACTAAAGTCCCTCTGCGGCGGCATGACATATCACTGCGCTGTTGAGTTCACGTCGGGGGCGTCCGTGTAGCGGATGTGGACCACTCCGAGCAGGTCGCCGACTTTGCCTTGTCGCTCGGTCAGATCCGCGGTTTGCTCGCGTCCGCCGGTCGTGCCGACGCCGCGCGACCCACCGGCCGGCGCGTAAAACGCTGCAGTGATCAAGCCAATCTGGTCCGTGAACTTCTGGCGAGCCGCAAGCGATTGGTTGGCGTCGACCACAGTGAACTCGCGGAGCTTGCCCTGCACCCCTGTCTCGGTCACAAATCCGGCGACCGCAAAGACCGAACTCACCGCCGGATCGAGCACCCAAGCCCGGGCGTCGCTCAGGTTCACGCGCGGAGCCACCGCAAAGGTCTCGATCCCTTTGGTGTCCTTTTCTTTCTCAGGCAGGGTATTGAGGCCGTCGACCAGCAACCGCATATGCACGAGCTCTCGCGACTTGTTCTCGATGCGAATCTGATACGTCTCTCCCTGGCGGAGCGTCACGATCATGTCATTGCCGCGGAAGGCGCCCTTGCGTTCCTGGCCGTTGACCATCACGCGAACGCGGTATGGAAACTTTGGATCGGACAAGGGGTGCGGCCCTTGGGCGTGTTCGTCCAACCGATCGACGAGGGTGTCTTCGGGAGTTTGCGCCGACTCGCCTTCGCCGCCAGGCAGCGGCGGAACGCGATCGTCATCCTTGACCATCACGCTGCGACCCAACATGGCCCATTCCGACTCATTCAGTTGTGCAATCCCGCCCGCCGAACCGACGACCTCGCCGCTCTCGCCGTTCATTAACTTGCATTGAATCGTTACGATCCGGCCATGACGGTTCCGAAGTGTCCCCAGCGCGATGACGGGCAACCCCCCGACGTTGTCGCAAAGTGATTTCATGGCGGTGGCCGAGGCCAGGTCGTCAATACGGAACTGCTGTTGGCTCAACGCCTGTTGAAGTCGACGGCGGTCGACCAGCACATACTTGTCCGCGGCGGCGTTTACCATTTGCTTCTCGAGCTCTTCGGCACAGTAGCGTCCGAGCGAGCCAAAATCCGCGCCCAACAATTCGCCCAGTTTGGTGTCATTGGTGAATTCCAACACCGCGGCCTTGTTCAGCTTCCGCTCTTGCATCACCCATGATAACTGCGCGGCCGACTCCTTCAGGACCTGCTTCAGCGAGAGGGGCTTGAGTTCGATGACGACCGGCACTCCGGGCGTTCCCGAACGAACGATGCGCACCGGGGTTTGTGGTCGAGGGAAGAACGCCTTGGCGGTCCGAGTAACACTGCGATGGACAAAGTTGTTCAGTTCGTCGATATCGACGGCGCCGTCGCCGTTCTCGTCGGCGTGCCCTCGGAGTCCCTGGTCGAGCCAATAGCTGAACAGCGACTGCTCCTTTTCCTCCCAAATCTGGCTCTTCTCGTCGCCGGTCGAACCGGCCAGCGTGACGACGCCCGACAGGTCACGGAACGGCTCGCCGAGATCTTTGGCGGTGACGCTCGACGCGTCGTCTTCTCCCTTTTCGCTGCCGGCGTGGCAGGCGTCGATCACCAGCAGTTTGAAGTCCGCTTTGCATTTAGCGATTTGCTCGCGGAACCATTCCACGGCAATGCCCGTTGCCGCTGCGCGATCGGGATCGCAATCCAATGGCGCCAGATACATCTTGCCTGCGCCGTCGCGGAAACCATGCCCGCTGAAGTAGACGATCAGTTGGTCCTTGGGGCCGATCTTCGCGAGCCATTGGGGCAGTTCGGCCTCGATGCTGCTCTTCAAAGGTTGAAAGCGGGGATTTTGCGCGTCGTCGGTCATTTCGAAGATGTGGCTCTCGTCCACGCCTCCTCGTTCCTTGAGGGTTTGCGCCAGGACGCGAACGTCGTTGATCGTAAACCGCAACCGCGGCGCCCGATGGTATTTCTCCACGCCGATCAAGAGGGCCCAATGCTTGGGAGCATCGGCCTTCGGCTCGGCGGCCCGCAAGGGCCGGCCACACAAGACGAGGGCCACGCCCGCGATCATCAAAGCGGCGGCTCGCAGGACGCGGTTCGGCGCCGCAGGAATCGACTTTGTCTGGATATCTGACTGGGCGCCCATGGCTTATTCTCCGCAATTCAAAAGTGATTTTGTTCGGTTTTCTGTCGCCTCCTGCGCGACCTCCACTGGCTATACTCGCCAGCGGGGTCCGTGTGACACGCGAACGCTGAGTTTCTTCCTTACGGCTTCAAGAAAACCGGCTGTTTGCAATAGTTCATCAAGCTGGGGTGGTGTGGTTTGAGTGGCGAGCGTCCTGCCGCTTCCAAGGCCTTGTTCAGGTCGACAAAGTATTTGTCCATCGCTTGAGAGCAATAGTCGTTGGTCGAACCCAACTCGACCGGCCCCTTGGAATTCAAGAGTAAATCGACGACGTAGGAAGTCATCACGCTGAGCGGGCCCATCTTGGCCGGAAATTCGTCGCCGCGAGTCATTGCCGACTCCTGCGCCCCGCAGGCCGAAAACAACGCGCTATTCGGCTGCCCCAGGTCCTTCAGCCGGCCGACCTCACTATCGCAGAAATCGAACGCCATCTGCTGCTTGTCGTCTAACCCTTTTTCCTGAGAAGCGAATCCGCCGGCATGGCAGACGTCCAAAACGACCACGATCCGGCGGCCATCGAGCTTTTGCAGCCAATGGGCGAAGAGATCGTCCGAAACGCCCGTGGCGCGAGCGACCGCGGCGCTTCCCTTGGCGGGGGACTCGGCCTGGCGATAAACATCGACCAGCGCGTCGACGCGACGGGCCAGTTCCGGGGACAGGCTTCCCTTCTCCTTCTTGGCCACGAGCGACTCCAGAATTCCGACATGCATGAAGTCGTGCGTCAACAGCAACTCGTCCTGACCATCTGCTTCGTCCCCATTGTCGTCAGGCGCCTGCGCGCCATGACCGGAATAATAAATAAAGACTGTGTCGCCAGGTTTCGTCACCGACGGCAACCAGGTCGTGATCGTGTCCTGCAACTGCTTGCGAGTCGACTGCTCGTTGGTGTAGACGCGGGTCTCTTTGAGTTGCCCCACCTCACGCATCAATTGGTCGAGACGCTTTGAGTCGCGGGCCGGCGTGGGTAGGTTCAGCCGGCTTTTGCCCTGGGATATTTCTTCCGCCACGGCATTGAACTCATATTCCGAAACGCCGAAGAATACGCCATAGCGCCGCGCGCCTGCGGTAGGCTCGGATTGCGTGGCGGCGTACGTATGGATTTCCAGATCGCTTTCGGTCCAATCCTTGCTTTCGACGTCATCCAGGTTCTCGACCGCGTCTTTTAGCAACGCCTTTGAGATCGGGTTGAAACGCTTGGCTCGCAATTCCTTTTTGGAGAGTGCGT
>DASXPZ010000843.1:0-1616 GCA_036493275.1 Pirellulales bacterium | reverse complement strand
GGTCGTGGCCGTGGCAGAAGAGATCTTCTCGCGGCCATTGATCCTTGCGCCCCTCGTCCGGTCCTTCGGTGGCGTCGCCCGAACTGAGAATGCGCTGCACCAGGGCGGCCCGCAACTTGGTCGATTCTTCACGCTGCTTGCGATCCTCTTCGCGATCGAAATAACGGCGACCGTCGATCCAGGTTTGTTCGCAGCGGCCGTAGGTCGAGAGGGGCGAGGCGCTCCAGACGACCAGGTCGGCGTCTTTGCCGGGCTCAAGCGATCCGACGTACTGGTCAATCCTCAATTGCCTGGCCGGGTTGAGTGTGACGAACTTCAGAGCCTCTTCGGGCGAAACGCCGCCGTACTTCACGGCCTTGGCGGCCTCCAGATTCAGCCGGCGCGCGAGCTCGGCGTCGTCCGAGTTGAACGACACCACGACGCCGGCGTTGTGCATCAGGGCGCCGTTGTAGGGAATGGCGTCAATGACTTCGTACTTATAAATCCACCAGTCCGAAAAGCTCGATCCCCCCACGCCTTGCTGCGCCATCACGTCGGCGACTTTGTAGCCTTCCAAAATGTGTTGGAGCGTGGCGATCTTGACGTTGTACTCTTGGCAGGTGCGGAGCAGCGCCAGGATTTCGTCCTGGCGATAGGAGTGGCAGTGAACTAAGCGCTTTCCTTCGAGCACTTCGGCAATCGCGGTCAGTTCCAGATCGACACGCGGAGGCAGTCCGACCTTGGTCCGATTCCACGCGTCCCAGGCGGCGCGATAGGCTTGCGCGGCCTTGAACTCATCACGCACAAGTTGCTCGACCCCCATCCGCGATTGCGGGTAGCGGTTGCTGGCGCGCTCGCCCCAGTTGCTCTGTTTGACGTTTTCGCCCAGCGCGAATTTGATACCGCCCGGCGCGGCGGCGAACTTCATCTCCTCCGGCCCGGCGCCCCAGCGGAACTTGAGGACCTGGTTCTGACCGCCAATCGTGTTGGCCGAGCCATGCAGGATGTTCGAACTGGTCACGCCGCCGGCGAGCTGGCGATAGATGTTAATGTCGTTCGGGTCGACGAAGTCGCCGATCCGGACTTCGGCCGTGATCGTCTGGCCCGATTCGTTGATACCACCGTCCGTAGCAGCATGCGAATGACAATCGATCACGCCCGGTGAAATATGCTTGCCGGTGGCGTCGATCAACATCGCGCCGTCGGGCGCGGTGAGGCCGCGTCCCACGGCCTTGATCTTTCCTTTTTCCACCAGCACGTCTGCGCCCTCCAAACGTCCGGCGGGGCCGCTCGTCCAAACCGTAGCGTTGCGGAAGAGGACGGCCGTTGGTTGCTCCGGAGGCGCCGCGCGGCCGAAATCGCCGAGCGGGTAGTTCACCTTGCTCAAGGCGCGCGTCGGCTTGGCCTCTTCCTTCGGCGCGTCCGGCTTGTCTTTTTCTGCTTTGTCTTTGTCGGATTTCGACTTGTCGGCTTGATCTCCCGGCTGTTTTTCAGTGGGTTTATCCGCGTCGGATGTTTTGTTCTTGCCGCCTGGCTGATCTTGCGGCTTTTCGCCGTCTTTCACCGCCGCCTTATCCCCCGCGGGCGCGTCCTTTGGCTTAGCGTCTTTGTCTTTCTCTCCGTCAGGCTTGGCTTTG
>DASXPZ010000842.1:0-5113 GCA_036493275.1 Pirellulales bacterium | reverse complement strand
GTCGATAGTCGCTGACGACTTTCTCGACCCAAGCGTGATTTTGAGGCGCTCAAAGAAGCCACCGAAGCCGAAGCCTCCAAACCCGCCCCGTGGGAGCCGTGGCCGTGGCCAAAGGGGTCGGTGTTCGCCTGGAAGCCACCTTCGTGGAAGCCGTCTCCACCGAGTCCGGCGCTTCGGTGGAAGCCGCCTCTTCCGAGTCCGGCGTCCCCGTGGAAGCCGCCGCCTCCGCGGAAGGCGCCGCCACCGCGGGCATCAGCGCCAACCGCGAAGCCGGCGCAAAAAGGGCCCCGCGGGAACATTACCGGCGGGGCCAGTGTGACTGGAGACATGTACGCGAATCGACCATGACGGATCATGGTTAACCCGAAGTTAAAGTCACGAGCGCCGCTCCGGCGCGGCTTTGATGATTTCGTTGAATTTGGCTATTTGGTTGCTCCGTTGCTGATGAATGTACTATGTTATACTTCAAACTAGTACTATAACAGCAAAGTATATCGCAAGTAATCACGAATCGTTACGACTGGTGGGGCGCTGTTCCCTCGATCGGCCATTCGCGCTATGGTAGACCGTGCGGAGTGCTCGATCCAGGTCGGCCTGCGCAATCGCCTCGCCGCCCGTGCCCCGGGTTGCGGGGCATTTTTCCGAACTGCGTCGAGGCTCGCAAGAAAAAGCCCCGCGGCTTTCGCCAGCGGGGCCATTGGCGGACGTTGTGCTGCTCGCGGACCTATGCTCACGTCGGGGTTCGACGATGGCAGACAATGGTTAACAAGAGGTGAAGCCGCACAACGCGAACGGAGAGGCAGAAGCGCACCCAAGGGATTGCTGATTCGGCGCCTGGATTTGCAGGATAGCGGCGAATTCAGCGTGGAAGTGTTCGACAAGTGCTGAGAGGGAAGGGGGGACTTGAAGGGCCCATTTCCAGCGACGTGAACGCGCGCGACGTTTGCGAGCGATCGAAGGCGGATGATCGTCGGGGGGCGCGCGCGAAAACTCGCGCCGCGCGATGCG
The DNA here is from genome assembly GCA_036493275.1 of Pirellulales bacterium. Lineage (GTDB taxonomy): Bacteria > Planctomycetota > Planctomycetia > Pirellulales > JACPPG01 > JACPPG01. The sequence goes on along the minus strand of DASXPZ010000842.1, from coordinate 4,105 downwards.
TTCGGCCGGATGATCTTCCGTGTTTAATTTCTCGTAGTGGAGCGCCTACGCGCCACGGATCAACAGTGAAGCGCGCCCGCAATTGTGAAACCGTGGATCATGGCGTCGAGACTAGTTACGTGCGCTTCCATCATCTTGGCAAGCTCGCCCTTTGACGGCTCAGCGCGCCGGTCGTCTCTAGCGTCGGGGTTTCTAGAAACTTTCCTCATAGAGACAAGGGTTTGACCCACGGCTTCGGCGGTATGGCATGAAATCTTCGTGAACATGGCGGTTCCCCGGATTTCCAACCCTCTCGCTATATCGGTTCGTTTACCCTCGCGCTGTGGCGTTTATCACAACGCGGAACGCGAAGTCGCAAGGTTGCGCACTGCGGGGACCGGCGCGGGTGCGCATGCGAATTCTCGAGCCGGACGGGCGCGAGGTTCACGAGCGGTCGCGAGCGGAACGCCCGCGAAAAAGCAAATCCGCGTCTCCGCTCGTGACAATGCTCTCCGGGAACTTCGTCATGTCCTTCGGCTACGCCGCATTCAGAGCGCCAGCAAGCTGCAACGCCGCGACAACGCCCGCCAGAGAACTCTACTTCGGGAGAACCCGGTCGAGACTGCCCACCTTCAGGAATAGACGGTCGATCACCAAGAGATGGAACCACGCTGGAATCCAGAGCACGAGGCCGAGAAGTCCAATGGAGCTTCGGCTGACATGCTCGCGAACTGACGGGAAGATCAGAGTGATCGCAACGGCGATCGCCGCGAGCATGCCCCATCCGGTCACCATGAAGCCCTGCGACAAGTCGCTCTTGCCGAAAAGCCACAAGCCCAGCAGCGCGATTCCGACTAAGCCGAGGAGCGCTGTCGTCAGGAGCAAAGCGCGCGATTGCCCCCACACTCGAAACATGCGGCTCCCTGAGCTGCGAAGCAATTTCTTGACTCGCAGGTAGCTGGGATCCGTCGTGCTAGCGTTGTGGATCACGCGATCGATCGCCAGGAAGCTCCAGGCGATCGGCGCGCCTTGACGCTGTGGCAGCACTTTCACCCAGGGCAGGTAGGTCGCGGCCATGCGATAGCCGCTCGTCATCAACGCAAAGGCTTCGACATCGGAAAAGCTGTCGAGGTCGGTACGAATGCCGGCGAGCAGCATCTGTATCTGCTTGCGAACGCCATATTCGGTGAATGCCTCTGCCTGTTGAGAGACGGTTTCCGGAGGGTCCTCGCAGCCGATCCAATCGACCGGAATGACGTCCAGATCCCGCTTCAAGTGGAGAAACATCAGACCCTTGAGCAGTCCGCCCTTCTCCATGGCGCCAAGGCGCGCGTATTGCTCCTGCCTCACGCGCTCCATCAGCACCGAATTGCTTCGCGTCAGCGGCGCGAAGACACCGCCGCCGGGATCGGTCGAAAGCGCGGTCTGTCCCGAGGCGTCGCTCACCAGAACGACGCTGCAGCCCTGCTCTAAGAGACCCCCGACGCCTTGATTGTCGTGCACGCCGCCATCGACTTGGCGCAATACGAGAGGTTCCGCTTTCTTTCCCTTTTCTTCAAGCTGGTAGAGATCATCGAGCCGCACCGGTTCGAAGAGGCCGGGCACGCAGGCGGAAGCGACCACGGCTTGGCTCAGCGGGACGGAGCGATATTTCGGCGGCGCCTCCTCGTGGTAGAAACGTCGAAGCCGATTCGCGCCGTCGACATTGGGATCGATAGCCCAGGGCGACTCTCCCACATAGCTCGCGGTGTATTGCCAAGCGTGCCCGGTATTCAATGTCGTCGCATTCAGTATCAACACGGGCACTTTCGCCATACGCCTCCAGTTGTGGATTTTCGGATCGAATTCTTCGGGCGCGTCTTTGGGGTGGATTTTCAGCGTCTTGAGGAGCAGAGGCCAATTGGGCCTGCGGGCCGGCGCATGCGCCCATATTTTCGCAAAGAGCTGGCGTTCGAACAATTCGCCCAGTCGAGTCGTCCGCGTGTAGGCGCGGTCGACGACGGAACGCAGCAGGGGAAACGGATTGGCGAATACGCGCATCCGCATATTCGTCTGCACGCCCGCCAAGAAGTCTGCGGCGAGATCCTGTACGATCTCAATGAAGATGTCGCGCAGCCTGGCCTCGGTCAATCCTTCGAGGTCGGTGGTTTCCAGCGTCTCGCGAAGCTGCAGGTAGTAATGGGCTCCGACGATTGAACCGCCCGAGACGCATGAGAGGACTTCCACACGCCGCAGAACGTCCAGCTCGGCCAGCTTCGCAAGGACTCCGATATGGAAAAGCGACGCGCGAAAGCCGCCACCGGACAGAGCCAGACCCACTTTGCCGATGAACGCGCTTTCGCGAGCGGCTGCCGAATCGACAAACGCGTCGAGGACCCTAGCCGCGTTGGCCGCGCCCGGATCGTTCGGCGAAGCCGTACCCGGATGCTGAAGCTGGTGCAGCGTGGCGAGTTGCGACGCGGTGGCCCGAAACTCCCAGTCCGAAGTATTTGGGAGCGCTTTCGCCTTGGTGAGCCAGACCTCTGCGTCGTCATATCGACCGAGCCCAAAAAAGGCTTCCGCGATGGTTACGAGATACCACCAATCTTCGGCGAGCTCAGGGGATGCCGTCAGCATCTCCTGCAACTGATCGACCAGGGCCTCACGTATCCTTTTCGCCTCCACGCGGCGGTCATTGATCGCCGGGGCTTCCAGGTCCGTGAGTTGGTCCAGTACAAACGCCGCGTTTATGGCCGTATAACCGTTGTCTTTGCTCGGCCCAACGTCACAACCGCGGCGATAGTAGTGATACGAAAGCTCCAATTGATCCTTCTGCCCCGTCGCTTGCCAGCGTCGCTTGTGGATCGAGCCGGCGAGACCCAGCGTTTCCTGATCGCTCGTGACCTCGAGATCGTAGGAGCCGCGGAGGATGGCGAGCGCTTGGTCGAGCGCTTGCAAGACAGGCAGGTCCGGGTCTTTGAATGTGCATAGGGCGTGTTCCTGCGTGAAGCGCGTTCCAAGAGAAACATCTGACGGCTTCGTCGCTCGAACTTTCGCGAGAACGCGACGCGCCAAGCCAAATCTGTCCTCCCTTTTCAGCCGTTTGACCAATTCGAGCGTCTTCTGGGGCGTAAGAGCTGTGCCCTTGAGATAGTTCTCTGCCTCGACAACTGTAGATTTAGAAGCGCGAGTTGAATTCCGAGTCATGCGGCGCCCTCTCGTAGCTTCCCGTCGGCGGCGGCGCCGCGCGCTTGCGCAATGCACAGAGAAGTCCGGAACTGCATTGGGGGTCGACAAGCGCAGGTTTGGTGAGTCCGGCCTGCCCCCTCGTAGTCCTCGATATCCAATTGCGCCTGGCCTATCACGCGCATCGCCGGCCATTGGAAGCGGCGAGTCTCGACCTCATGCGACAGAAGTCGCAGCCATCCTGCCGCTCTGGCAGACTTAGCGCGCTCCACCTCCCCCGCCAGATCTTGGGGCAGAACCTGGACCGACGCCGGATCGACTTCCGGCAGGGCCGGCAGCATCTTGAAGATCGGGCCGTCCGTATTTTCGCTCGCTAAAGTGGCAGTCGGCGTGTCCGTCAGTCCTTGCAGCGCCGCCTCGGGCTTGTCGAGGTCGTAGGCCAGGTAGCGGTCAGTCAGATTGTCGAAGGATACGCCATCCGCCACCGGCGTGCCCCGGATGAGCACCGAGCGCTTCTTGCGTAGGGCGTGGCGGATCCCAAGCTCATAGAAGACGTTGGCGTTGTGGATTGTCATATACAGACGACGATGTCGGCTTCGAGGATCAAGCCGAACATGGCCTCACGGATGTTGCCGGCTTCGACGATCTCGCCTGTGGCGCCGCCCCCAAGCCCGACGGACTCGAGGGCCGGTTCAATAAGGACGGCCTGGACCCGGTCGAAGTCGATTTCGTGCCCCGCCCGATCCTTTTTCTTCCCAAACGGACGAATGACAAACGCACGTTGCATGGGCATCTCCCCCTTGGCCGACCCGCTTGCCGTTTTGACTATAGGGTCAGAACAACGCGTTGCGAGAAGCCGGCTTCCTCCGCTAGCTTCCGAAATGCGCTCGTCGCATCGGATTTTGAACGGGGGCTCCCCTCCCAGACGATGACGGCCATCCGCTCTCCGGCGCCGGCGATC
>DASXPZ010000841.1:0-2784 GCA_036493275.1 Pirellulales bacterium | reverse complement strand
TTCTGAGGGTAAGGTTTGGGCCGTAGCGCTGCGAAGCCTCGAATTAACCCAATAACAAATCTCTGGAGCACTACCGATCATTGGACGCCGTGGTCAAAACGCCATCCTTCAGTCAAGATGAATGGAGCCGGTTCACTGTTGCGAACCGGTGAGTGGCTGCGAAGGACATACCACGGCGAACGCGCGCAGGCGTTCGCATGCCAGCAACCGTTGCGGCGTCTGAATTCATGGATCCTCTCGACTCAACTCCGCATAAACCATCGCCCGATTCTGCCGCGCCGCGCTCCTGGGCGCTTGGGGAATTCGCGCTCACTCGGCGAGAGCTCATCAAGGCCGGCGCGCTGGGAGCGCTCGCCGGGTTTGATTTTTTTTCCGAAGCGCGGGGAGCGCAGGCCCCTGCGGCCGCCGACGCCCCGTTTTCCACTGCGGCGCTACGGTTCGACGAACCCGCCGATCGTCCGGCCGGCGCGATCTCCTGGCCGGTGACGGTCGGCGTTCCGTTTGCCAACGGAGCGCTGGCGAGCATCAATGGGCTGGCGATCACGGCGACCGGAGCGCCCACGCCCACGCAATTCACCAAGGCGCTCGACTGGCGCTTCGGCAAGAAGACGATCTCCTGGGTCCATTGCGACTTTCAGGCGACGCTCGGCGGGGGCGCCACTCCGGAGTTTGCGCTGGGCGCCGGCCAGCCCAATCCTCCGCCGGCTAAGGATGTGCAGGTCAAGGACGAAGGGGACCATTTCACGGTCGACACCGGCGCCGTCTCTTTCCGATGCAGCAAAACGGCGTTCAACCTGTTCGATTCATTTTCGGCCGGGGGCGCCGAACTGATCAAGTCGAGCTCGCTCTACTGGCAAGATACCCGCGGCATAACCTACGAGGCCCAGCGCGTCGCCAGCCAGGTCACGGTCGAAAAATCGGGCCCGCTCCGCGCCGTGCTCCGTTACGACGGTTGGTATCAGGCCAAAGATGGCGCCCCCAAGCTCCGTTACTCGGTCTGGCTCCACGCCTTTGCGGGGCTTCCCTACATGCGGATCTACGACAAGCTGATCTGGACTGAAAATCTTACGGTCTTCGTAACGGTCGACCCCAAGACGAGTCGCGTCACGACCAAAAGCCTGTTTGCCGAGCGGAATGGCGCCGGCAGCTTGCTGACGCACGGTTGGGCGACCGGCGACGCAGTTCGTTGGGCTTATTCGCACAGCGATCGGAACGCGGCGGGCGCTGAGCAGAAGTACGACAACACGTCCGCCGAGGGGCGGAAAGTGGTGCGGCTACCGAAAGTCGCCGGCGCGCCGCTTGATCGGGAGCGAGATTATTTTATCTGCGTCGATAGCCCGACAACGTTCACTCTACATCGCACCGCCGCCGAGGCCGTGCGCGGAGTGAGCGCGATTCCGTTTCTCGACCAGGGGGCTTTTGTCGACAAGGGAGTGACCTACGTCGGACGGCATTATTTGCAGGCGCAGCATCCGGTGCTTGCTGAATATGGATTGAAATTTCATCTCGCTTCGCCAGCGACGCACGCCAGCATCGACGTCGTCGGCGCCGCGAACCCTCACATGTTCGATCTGCGAACGGCGAAAAGCGTCTCAGGCCATCTGCGGGAGTATGGCGCAGCGTCACTGAAGCCTGACATTGGCGAAGCCGTGGAAGTGGAACATCTGGCCGGCTGGGCCGAGGCTCGTTTTGCGAACGGCGCGGGATTGGCCGTTGCGGTCAAAGGGCTGTCGCAGCAAATTCCGAAGATCGTTCAGCTCGACGCCAGCTCAATCACGATCAAGCTTTGGGGTGGCGGCCCCATGTCGCTGCGCGAAGAAGATCGGGTCCACCCGGCGGCCAAAGAAGTCGGCTACGCCAAGGAATGGCTGATGATGTGCGGCGAGCCCAATCCGGTGGGCATTTCGAAAACGCACGAAATCTGGGTCTGGCCCACGCAAAGTCTGGCGAACAATCGCCTGGCGAACGATCTCGTGCAGCGCCCTGTCGCCTGCGCGCCGGACCCGGCGTACGCCTGCGGCACGGATTATCTTTTGGGAATTCGCCCCAGCAGCCAGACTCCCGAACGCTACCAGTATGTCGAGACGGCGCTGGAGAACATGCTGCGCTACATCGCATCGCGGGACCCAGTGCATCTGGATTACGAAGAATGGAACTTCGGCGATTTTCGCCTCTTCGGCGACGATTCTTGGCGCACCTGGGACAATGGCGGCTACAACTGCACGGATCTTTTCTGGGTCGCGTGGCAGCGGACGGGCAAGCGGTTCTTTTTGGAAGAGGCGATCCACAATTCCCGCCACGTGATGGACGTCGACACGATCGCCCATTCGCAAACGTTGACCGGCATGACCACGTATCAGCGCATGGCGGGGCGGACGCATAACTTTGCTACCTTGCAATGGGCATGGCCTACAGCCAACGCGGATGGCTTCAATGATCACCCGCATTATCTGTTGCTCTGCTGGCTGATGACCGGTTACGAAGTGGCGCGAGAAGTCCTGAAGACCAAATGCGACAATCCTGGGGGGGCGCCGAAGATCGCGGACTACTCGCTGGCGGCCGTCACGCGCGAGCAATACGGCGCCGCGCGCCCCAAATTCGTTTACTACGAGTTCACAGGGGACGAAGTCCTTTACAATTCGGGACGCGCCTGGCTGCAATTGGCGATGAACGCGCAAGCTGTCAGCAAAGAAACCAACGGCGTGGGGACGCGACTTTTTCCAAACAATAACTATTTGGGGTTTTTCTACGAAGCCTTCTTACTTGCGAATCGCTATAAGCCGG
>DASXPZ010000840.1:0-2239 GCA_036493275.1 Pirellulales bacterium | reverse complement strand
TGACCGTTTATCATGCGCAGCCCTATTCACATCGCGATCCGCTGGGCAACATCGTGGAGCCGGCGCTGGTCGTCGATACGACCGATCTCATCGACCTGAAAAAGAAAATGCTCTCCAAGCACGCCAGCCAGAAGGCGTGGCTGGACGAGAGCCAGGGGGTCAACTCCTATCTCGACACGATGGCAGAGCTCGACGCCGAAGTCGGCCGGATGTCGAGCATCTTCAAGTATGCGGAAGGGTGGCGGAAGCACTTGCACCTGGGCTTCTGCGGGCCAAACGACGACCCGCTGCACGCGGCGCTGAAAGAACGCGTGCTGGTGGCGGCCAAGCCCGCCTAGTGATGAACGGTTTGCCTCGATTGCAATCCGCCCTGCATCCTTTCAGGCGCCTTGTTAAACTAGGGACTGTCGTCTCCGTGATAATTGCTCGATAGGAGTTCCTCGCGATGAGTTTTTCTAGCGGTTCCATGGCCGCCGCATTGTTTGCCGTTTGCACCGCCTTGTTTTGGGGCGTTTACGGTCCGCTCCTGCAGCGAGGACATCATTTCATGGGAACCGAGGGCCGCCTGCGGCCGTTCATCTGCGTGGGCCTGGCTTATTTACTGGTCGCGATCATCGGGCCCATCGTCGTGATGTATATGACAGGCATTGACCGGGGCGAGGGAGTGCTGCATGGCTGGACGATGCGGGGCATCATCTGGAGCACATTGGCCGGCGGAGTTGGGGCGCTGGGTGCCTTTACCTTGATCATGGCGCTGGGAGCCGGCGGTCCGCCCAGCACGATCTATGTCATGCCGATCGTCTTTGGATGCGCCCCAGTGGTGAGCACGCTCACGTCGATGTACATGAACAACATGCTCGGCAAAATGAGTCCTTTTTTCGCCGCGGGTTTAATCCTGGTGGCAGCCGGGGCGATTACCATCCTGATCACGGCTCCACGGCCAGCGAAGAAGGAACCCAAGACCCAGAGCGCGGCTAAGCCAGCATCCGTCAAGCAAGCTGCCGAGGCGAAGTCGTAATGCGAATCGCAGGAGAGCGGGAGAGCGGGAGAGCGGGAGGCGCCGCAGACCCCAACCGGCTTGGCCGGTTGGTGAACGCGATGGTCGGCTACGCGCGCTCTTGTCCTAGCCCGCCATCTCGGTGTCCATCCGCACCAGGCGGATGGGGCACAAAGGTGTATGGGCAGACTCACGCCTCTCGCTCGACTTGCTCGCTGCCGTATTCGTCTGCCGCCGCAATGTCCTTCGCCGGATCAAATTCCTCGCCGGGCACAATCCAAATCTCGCCGTGCAGGTCGTTTTGTTCGGCCCACACGCTGTGGTGCCGAACCAGCTCGAGCACCGCCAAAAAAACGCCCACGATCGCCGACTTGTGCATCCCCGGCTCAAACATGTCGGAAAAGGCGACGCGCCGCTCGCTCCCCAATTTGCCGTAAATCCGCCGCATATAAACCTGGATCGGAGTGTCGTCATAAACGATCGCCTGCGGCTGCACGGCTTGTGATTCGCGCAGAACGCGGCCCATCGCGCTCACCAGGTCCCACAATTCCACTTCGCGGATCGGCTGATCGGCCGGATCGACCTGCCGCGGGGCGACGTCGCTGGCCAGACGCGGCGTGTGCTGCTGCCAATCGCGGCTGCGTTCCTCCAGCAGGCTGGCTGCATCCTTGTACTTCTTGTACTCCAGCAGCCGCTCGACGAGTTGGTCCCGCGGATCGTCCCATGTTTCGGCTTCCTCGCCGCCGCGGGGGAGGACGACCTGCGACTTGATTTCCAGAAGCGTGCTGGCCAGCTCCAGAAAGTCGGCCGCGTCGTTCACGTCGAGCTGCTGCAAGACTTCGAGGTGCGCGAGGTATTGGTCGGTGATGAGGGCCACGGGGAGATCGCAGATTTCGACTTCTGCCCTGCGAACCAGAAACAGCAACAGATCAAGTGGACCGCGAAACGTGTCGAGCTCGACGCGAAAATCCATTGATCGGGACGCCACTCTACAAAGAGGACGGGACGCCTACGTGACAAATCCTAGGCAATCCACGCAACAAACGCGACGGCAGCTTGCCCCCACGCCTTAATGGCTCAAAAGTCTTACTTTTCGCCGAGTGAATTTGCGGTGGCTAGCGGGGATGTGTATATTACTGAAGCGATTTCGGCTCGGTTTTATCCGAGCAGTGGTTGATTCGATCGTCTGAAAGCTAACGTCCGGAAGGCGTCCGTCGCCTCACTGGACTCAGGGGGCTGGTG
>DASXPZ010000839.1:0-11302 GCA_036493275.1 Pirellulales bacterium | reverse complement strand
GCACGTAATGCAGGCGCTGGAGCAGCGCTGGTTCCCGAGCCACGAGCGCTCCGCCCAAGACGTCGCTATGCCCGCCCAGGTACTTGGTGGCCGAGTGCATGACGATGTCCGCCCCCAGTTCCAGCGGTCGCGTCAGCACCGGCGTAGCGAACGTGTTGTCGACGCCCAATAGCGCCCCGCGAGCATGGGCCAGCTTGGCGCACGCCACGATATCGGTGATCGACATCAGCGGATTGCCTGGAGTTTCGATCCACAGCAACTTCGTCTGCGGCGTGAAGACGCGTTCGACGGCCACCTGGTCGCTGGTTGGCGCGTTCGTCACTTTGACTCCCAGCGGATCGAGCACGTTGTGCAGCAGCCGATAGGTGCCGCCATACAGATCCGAGCTGGCGACGATGTGATCTCCCGGCGCGAGCAACATCATGGCGCAGTGCGTAGCGGCCATGCCTGACGCGAACGCCAAGGCGCCGCAGCCCCCTTCGAGCGAGGCGAGCGTTGTCTCGAAATTGCGCCGGGTGGGATTGGCGGTTCGCGAATAATCGAAATCGGCCGAGACGCCGGCCTGCGTTTGAACGAACGTGGTGGCCATATAAATCGGCGGCACCACGGCCCCGGTCGTCGGATCCGACTCTTGACCCACATGAATCGCGCGCGTGCGAAACTTCATTTTTGTGCGACGCTTCCGCGTCGGCTCTGTTGGATAGATTTCTTGGGTCGGTGGTTCGTGACTGAATATGGCAAGTAGAGTGCGAATCTTTGGCGTCGTTGAAGCCAGCGCTGCGTCGACACCATGAATTGGTGGCGCCACTGCTGGCTTGTCCAGCAGTGATTCGGCGCTCACTTTTCAGACCGGCAGAAGCCGCGTGTAGGCGTGCTTGGATTGCTCGATCAGCGACTTGTAGCAGGCGCTCTCGATATCCTCGCCCATCAATTCTACCTCATAGTCGCCGTCATAACCCCCGCGCGCCAGCGCCGCGACGATTTCGGGCAACCGGATGTTTCCTTCGCCCAACCGGCTGCGGTTCTGTTCCCTTTGCGGCGGTTCCTTGCCGTCTCCCAGATGGACGACTGCGATCCGCGGGGCCAGCTTTTCGACCCGCTCCAAAACGTCGGCTTGATAACCAAAATGATAGGTGTCGAACACCAGGCTCAAGGCGGGATGCGCCACTTTGTCGATCAGCTCCAGCGTGTCGTCGAGCGTCGTCAGAAACGTCCACTCGGCGGCGCAGCCGGCGTGCATCGGCTCGATCGCCAAACGCACATGCAGCTCTCCGGCCAAGGCACAAATCTCCCGCAGCGCGTCGCGCACCAATCGCCGCACGTGGTTTTGCGTGTGACCGGCGCGGGCGCCCGTGTAGACCACCAAGCACGGGGCCGACATCGACGCGGCCAAGCGCACCGCATCGACGGCGTCGTCCAGGCTGTCGCGAAACGAGCGGCCGTCGCTTCCCGTGAATCCCCCGGCCCACAGCAGGCTGCTAGCGGCGACGCCACTCTCGTGGAGCAACTCAATTCCCTTTTCTTCTCCGTAGTCCGATAGTTTCTGCCGCCAGACCCCCATCGCCGTAATGCCGGCCGCCTGGTAGTGGGCAACGTCTTCTTCGAACGACCAGCGATAGGTCGTCATTTCGTTCATGGACAGCCGTGCCATGCCGCGCTCGCTCCGTCGTGCTGCGCCCCGCCTACCCGGCAGCTATCCGTGGGCCGCCGGGAAACCGCCAGTATCCGCCATCGCGCCGAAACTGTAAAGCAGGGGGACGCGGCGGTAGTGTCCTCGCGTAGTGTTGCTGGGTCGTATCGGCCCTGGGCGACCATCGCCCATGCCCAGATCCGCAGGTTGAATTGAATCTCGCCGGGCGTGGCGCTTACTTCGGCCAGGCGCCATCCTGAATGTCGCGGCCGGTGAGCTTCGCTGGGTCGATCGCGACGTGTCGGATCTTTTTGCGGTTCCAGGTATACGTGATGTGCGCTTTGCCGTCGGGCGTGGCGATGATGGCCGGGTAGGAGAATTCGCCCGGCTCGCTTTCCAGCACCAGCGCGCCCTGCCACGCTTTACCGTCGCGCGAGACCGAGACATTCAGCGGACTACGGCCGCGCTGTGTGTGGTTATAAATGAGCAGCATTCGACCATCGGGCAAGTTCACTGCGTCCAGTCCGCTGTTGTTGTTCGGCAGACTCGTGGCGGCCAACTTGCTCCAGCTCTTGCCGCCGTCGGTCGACCACGATTCGACGATCTGACGTTGCTGGCTGCGGCAGAGGATCTGCAATTTGCCTTCCGGATGCGTTAGCAGCGTGGGTTGAATCACGCCGAACTCTTTGGCGTCCGCAAGCGATTCGGTCTTGCTCCACGTCTTGCCAAGGTCCGAAGTCCGCTCGATGTGGACCTTCCAACCGTCGTGCTCCGTGCTCGAAGGGCAAATCAACTCGCCATTCACCAGCACGGCCTTGTCCTTGATGGGACCCAAAAATCCGTCGGGGAGTTTCTCTGGCGCCGACCAGGTTTTCCCCTGATCCGTCGACCGCACGACCATGCCCCACCACGCCTTGGGAGTCGGCCCAACTTTATAAAACAGCAAGAGCGGACCGCCTGGACTTTGATACAGCACCGGGTTCCAGCAGGGATAGCGCTTCGTTTTCGACTCGACGCCATTAGCGACCTCGACCGGCGCGGACCAAGCCGTGCCGTTGTGACGCGAAAACCAAATGCCGACGTCGTCCTCACCCTCGTCCGTGCCGCCGAACCAGGCGGCGACCAGCCCATCGGGCGTGGCCTCAATGGTCGAAGCATGGCACGAAGGGAACGACGCCTTCTCGTAGATGAACTCACGCACAAGCACCGCGGGCGATTCGTCGGCCCAAGCCGCGGGCGAAACGCCAGCAGTGAGAATCAACAGCAGCAACCAAACGAACAAGCGCCCGCGATTGGCCGCGGAAGCAGATCGTATTGAGGGGCGCGCGGGCGACGCCGCGGAGTGGACGGGCTCGATCATCGTGGCGGGCGATCGCATCGCGTAGATCCTTTTCAGCAAACGGAGGACAAAGTGGGCGTCTTTAGAAGTCACCCGATCGCTAACAAGCGGTCCCCATACTAACCCGATGCGCGAGCGAGGGCAAAACGAGGCAGGCAGTGGGCTCACGCTGCGGAAGAAGACCCGGGCCCGATGCCTGAACGAGCCTGTGTCCCACTAACCCGAAGCGCGAGCGAGGGTTCTTCGTTGCGCTCTTTGTTGCCTTCTTCGTAGGGCAGTTCGAAAGGTTCTTCTGCGAATCCGACGAATTCGAGCCGCGCCCCGGATCGTCCTTCGAGTCGCCCAATCGCCTCGCTCCGGCCGCAGCCAGAAAGTCTCTCTCTCGCCGCCGCTACGCCTAAAAAGATCCCTCGCTGGCGCGTCGGGTTAGTGAGTGGCGGTCAAAAGCCGCTCCCGGTCCCCCCTTTGGAACCGCCGGCGACGTTGGATTACAATAGCTGCAAGCCTTACCCTTGCTCCTTCGCTCCTCCCGCCGGCCTGCCGATGCGATTCCCTACTCTTGACCACCTGCTTCGGCCTCTCCTGCTGGCGGGCTGCCTGGCAATTGGTGGGTTGGCGATATCGGGCCGTCCCTTGCTGGCCGCGGACGCCAATCGGCTGACGTATCTCGACTCGGCCGATCCGTTTTATGTCTCGCGAGATTTCCCCAAGCTCACCACACCCCGGTGGGTCGGCGAGCCGGGGGTCGAAGCGGTGGTGATCTTGGCCATCGACGACATGAAAGGGCACGAGAAGTGGGAGGCCTACCTGCGTCCGATCCTCGAGCGGCTCAAGAAGATCGACGGCCGGGCGCCGGTCTCGATCATGACCACCAAGATCCAGCCCGACGAACCGCATCTGCAGCGCTGGCTGAAAGAAGGGGTAAGTATCGAGACGCACACGGTCGAGCATCCTTGCCCGCTGCTGGCCGGCGGCGACCTGGCGAAGGCCAAAAGCTCGTACGATCGCTGCGTCGATGAGATGGCCAATATTCCGCGCAGCCGCCCAGTGGCGTTTCGGACGCCGTGCTGCGATTCGTTGAACACGGTTAGCCCGCGGTTCTTTGCCGAGATTTTCAATCGCAAAACGCCGGGCGGAAACTTTCTGGCGATCGATTCCTCGGTCTTTCAGTTCTTCACGCCGAACGACCCGGCGCTGCCGCGAGAGCTGGTTTACGGCGCCGACGGGCGCGATCGATTCCAGAAATACGCCCCGGCCGATCGGGCTTTCGTCAATCGCGTTGACGATTATCCCTATCCGTACGTCATCGGCCGGCTCTGCTGGGAGTTCCCCTGCATCGCGCCGAGCGATTGGTCTGCCCAGCACGCCCAGGGCGAGGCCAAGCCGCAGACATTGGCCGACATGCAGGCGGGCGTCGACGCGGCGGTGGCCAAGCAGGGCGTCTTCACGATGGTCTTTCATCCCTACACATGGATTCGGAACGACCAGATCGTGGCCCTGATCGATCACGCCATCGCCAAACATGGCCGCAAGGTGAAGTTCCTCAATTTCCCTGAGGCGCTCGCGCGATTGGAGAAAAACGTCCTTGGCGGGCAAGCGCTGCGCGCGGCCGATGGCGGCGACAACGGCGCCCGGCTGCTTGATCTCAATGGCGACGGTTATCTCGACGCGGTGATCGGCAACGGCGCCGCGCGGCAAACGCGGATTTGGAACCCGCAGACAAGCGAGTGGACCGTGGGACCATTTCCGACGCAACTGGTCGTCGCTGATGAGAAGAAACTACCGATCGAAGCCGGGGCACGGTTTGGCGTGGTGCGCGACGCGGGTCCTTCGGTCTGGATCGCCAATGAACAAGTCCGCGGCGCCTGGACGTTCGACGGCCGGTCGTGGAACGAAGACAAAGCCTTGCTCGACGGTCTAGCGCTAGGCGAGACGCCACTTCGTTCGGCAGTCAATGGGCAAGACCGCGGCCTGCGGCTGCGCGATCTCGATCGCGACGGCGTCTGCGAGCTGATCGTCAGCAACGACAAACAGCAGGCGATCTTCGGCTTCGATCGAGAGAAAAACGCCTGGAAGCAGCTCGACGTAAAGCTGCCGGCCGGCGCGCAAATCGTTGATGCCCAGGGGCGCGACGCCGGGCTCCGATTCGTCGACGTCGACGAAGATGGCTACGACGACGTCGTCTACTCGAACGAGCGAGACTATTCGCTCGACCTGTTCCGTTCGCTCACGGCCGGCTGGTCGCGCCGCGTAATGGCCGACAAAGCCGGAAAGCCCGGCGCGCTGCCGCCGATTACGCGGGACGGAACGAACAACGGCGCCTGGTTCGCCAACCGCGCGATGTGGGTGCAAAACGAAAACACCGACAAGCTGAAAGATCTGGTCGATCGGCGGACGTTCGCCGAACTGCTCAAAGAGGTCGAGCCCGAGGGGAAGAGCCCGCTGGCCGGCCTGCGCTCGATCCGCGCGCGCCCCGGTATGCAGGTCGAGCTGATGGTGAGCGAGCCGCTGGTAGTCGACCCGGTCGGCTTCGACTGGGGACCCGACGGGCGGATGTGGGTCGTCGAGATGAACGATTATCCGCTCGGCATGGATGGTCAAGGGAAGCCCGGCGGCCGCGTGAAGTTTCTGGAAGACGCCAACGGCGACGGGCTGTACGACCGCGCGACGGTGTTCCTCGAAAATCTCCCCTTCCCCAGCAGCGTGGCCGTGTGGCGCAAGGGGATTATCGTCACCGCCGCGCCTGATATTCTGTACGCCGAAGACACCGACGGCGATGGCCGCGCCGACGTCAAGCAGGTCTTGTTTCGCGGTTTCCACGAGGGTAATCAGCAACATCGCGTCAACGGCCTGCGGCATGGGCTCGATAACTGGCTCTACTGCGCCAACGGCGACAGTGGCGGCCAAATCGAATCTGCCAAGACGGGCGAGCGGATTGCGATCAATTTCCGCGATTTCCGCATCGAGCCCGATCGCGGGCTGCTCGATCCCGAGATCGGCCAGACGCAATTCTTGCGCGAGCGCGACGATTGGGGAAACTGGTTCGGCAACAGCAACAGCGAGCCGATGTGGCAGTTCGTACTCGAAGATCGCTATGTCCGCCGCAACAAAAACATCTCGGCGCCCAATCCGCGGCGCGACGTCTCCAACGCGCCGGGCGCCGCGCCGGTCTTCCCCATCAGCCGGACGTTGCCGCGATTCAACGACTTCAACGTGGTCGATCGTTTCACGTCGGCCTGTAGCGCGATCGTGTTTCGGGACGAGCTGTTGGGGCGCGGCTTCGCGGGCAATTCGTTCGTCAGCGAGCCGGTGCACAACCTGGTCCATCGCGAAGTAATGACGCGCGACGGCGTGTTGTTCAATAGCCGGCGGGCGGCGGATGAGCAGCAGTCGGAATTCCTGGCGTCGAGCGACAATTGGTTTCGCCCCACCACGCTGCGCACCGGGCCTGACGGCGGGCTGTGGATCGCCGACATGTACCGCGCCGTAATCGAGCATCCCGAATACATCCCCAAAGATTGGCAAGAACGTTTGAATCTGCGGGCCGGCGATGATAAGGGGCGGATCTATCGCGTCTTGCCGGTCGGCGTGAAGCCGCGCGCCGTTCCGCGGCTCGACAAGCTCGACGCCGCCGGATTGGTCGCCGCGCTCGATACGCCCAATGGCTGGCAGCGA
Organism: Pirellulales bacterium; assembly: GCA_036493275.1. Classification (GTDB taxonomy): domain Bacteria; phylum Planctomycetota; class Planctomycetia; order Pirellulales; family JACPPG01; genus JACPPG01. Next base: position 4,658 of record DASXPZ010000839.1, on the reverse strand, counting down.
GACATGGCGCAGCAAATGCTCGTCTGGCGAAACGATCGCGCGGCGGTCCCGCTACTTAAAAAGATGGCGGCCGATTCGCCCCGAGCGCTGGCTCGCTTGCAGGCTCTGTGCGCGCTCGACGGTTTGCAGGCGCTCGACGAAGCGGCGCTACTGCGCGGCCTGGCCGACGGCAAACCTGGCGTGCGTCGCCACGCGATTCGTCTTTCCGAGTCTCGCCTGGCGCAATCGCCCAAATTGGCCGCCGCGTCCCTCGCACTGGTGAAAGACGCCGACGCGCAAGTCCGGATGCAGCTTGCCTACAGCCTGGGAGAATGGCCGTCTGCAAAAGCGGGCGAGGCCTTGGCCGCGATTGCGCTCGCGGACGCGAAGAGCCCGTACATCACGGCGGCCGTGATGAGCTCGGCCAGCCCCAAGCATCTCGACGGCATGATCGACGCCATGCTGGCGGCCACCGCGGGCAAAGATCCGCCGGTCGAGCTCTTGCAAAAGCTCCTTTCGCTGGCCACCACGTACGACAACGACCGCGCGCTCGTTCGATTGCTCGCCGCGCTGGCCAAGCCCAACGCCGAAGGCGCCTTTGCCGATTGGCAAGTCACGGCGCTTGCCGGCTTGCTCGACACGCTCGACCGCAAGAATCTCTCGCTCGCCAAATTCGAAAAAGAGGCCGACGCTGATCTCAAGCAAGGCCTCGCCCGCGTCAACCCGATGTTCGATTGGGCTCGTAAGGCAGTGGTGAACGAGAAAGGAGAAGAGGCCGAGCGGCTGGCGGCCGTCACGCTCTTGGGGCGCGGCGTCGACCGCCAAAAAGAAGACCTGGCCCTGCTGGCGGAATTGCTTTCGCCCCGTTCTTCCGGCGCGCTGCAAGGGGCCACGGTCGCGGCGCTGGCGAGGCTCGACGAGCCCGAGGCCGCCACGCTGTTGCTTGGCGCTTGGAAAGGGTTGGGACCCGAACTGCGCGGCAGCGTGCTCGAAGCCTTGTTGCGGCGCGAAGCGTGGGTGAAGCGATTGCTCGACGAGATCGAAGCGGAGCGCCTTTCGGCCGGCGAGATCGACGCGGCCCGCCGACAGCGCTTGCTCGACCATCGCGAGGAAGAGATCCGCGCCCGCGCCGCAAAGCTGCTCACCGCGTCGACCGCCGCTGATCGGCAAGCCGCCATCGATCAATACCGCGCGGCGCTGGCCACCAAGGGAGACTCCGAGCGCGGCAAGGCGGTTTTCAAGAAAACGTGCGCCGCCTGCCATCGCCTGGAGGACATCGGCTCGCCGGTCGGCCCCGATCTCGCCGCGCTCACCGACAAATCGAACGAAGCGCTGCTGGTCGCCATTCTCGATCCCAATCGCGCCGTCGAAAGTAAGTTCATCAACTACTCTGCCGCCAGCAATGATGGGCTGGTCTATACCGGCGTGCTGGCGGCCGAAACCGGGGCCAGCGTCACGCTCGTCGGCCAAGAGGGAAAGCAAGCCACCATCCTGCGGGCAGATCTCGAGCAACTCACCAGCACCGGCAAATCTCTGATGCCCGAAGGACTGGAAAAAGACGTCAGCCCGAAAGATTTTTCGGACCTGGTGGCGTACCTGGCGACGACTCGTCCCCCGCGGCGCGTGTTTGCCGGGAACGAGCCGAAAACGGTCGAGCCCGAAGGCTTCCGCGGCGAGTTCTGGCTACTGGCTTCGGAAAGCGAGATCTACGGCGCCACGCTGGCGTATGAGCCAACGTATCGCAATCTTGGGATGTGGGGGAGCGAAAGCGATCACGCCGTCTGGACTTTCAACGTGACCCAGAAAACGAAGTACATCGTGCGGCTTGATTACGCCTGCGCGGCCGACGTGGCTGGCAACAGTTATCAACTCATCGTGGGAGACAACACGCTGGGAGGCAAAGTAGCCAGCACTGGCAATTGGGATTCGTACCGCCAGGCGACCGTCGGCGTGATCACGCTCAAGCCCGGCAAGCAACAAGTCGTGCTGCGACCGACGGGCAAATTGAACGGTTACCTGATGGATTTGAAGAGCGTGCGGATCACGCCGGTGGCCACCGATTGAGGCGATTCCTATTTCTGTGGCCAGCCTCTATGAGGCCATTCTTTGTTGTTTTTTTTCGTGGCGCCACTGCTGGCTTGTCCAGTAGTGTGTCTGGTAAGTGAACATCGCGCTGGTCGCCTTCCATGCTTGAACCGTGCAAAGCATTCCGCTCTCAGCGGCAAGGCGCTAGCCGCCGGTACTTCGTTCTTTGGATTCGCATGGCGCCGCGACTAGCGATCGCATGGATATTGCTCTTTTGCAGCGCGATCGCACATGCCCAGGACGATGACGAACCGGCCGAGCCGCCGGCTGGGTGGATCGCCACGTACACGGGCGCCGATGGTCGCGCGCATAAGAGAATCGACGAGCGATTGCGCTTCGTTTGGAAGGACGCCTCGCCCGATCCTCGCCTACCGGCGGGGCCATTTCGCGCTCATTGGTCCGGCTACCTGGCGATCGACACGCCGGGGACATATCGGTTTTACGTCTACGCAGGCGGCGGCGCGGTGGAAATGCAGATCGGCGGCAAGAAGTTGATCGCGGGCGAGACGCGCGACGCGCAGTGGTTCGATTCAGCTCCAGTCGAACTCGATTTTGGCGCCCAGCCGGTGGAAGTCGCATTTCGCACAATCCGTGCTGACGCGCAGATCGGGCTCTACTGGTCAGGGCCGAAGTTTCAACTGGAGCCGCTGCCGCCGAGACTTCTTTCGCATGCCGCAGGCCAGGAGGCATTGCAAGAGTTCGAGCAGGGGCGACTTCTGGCCCGCGCGCTGCGCTGCGCGGCGTGCCACGAACTGCCCGACGCTCAGCCCACTTTGCCTGCGCCCGCGCTCACGCACGTCAGAGGCAATCTCGATCATGAGTGGCTGATGACGTGGATCGGCGGCAAGCCCGAGGCAGGCGCCGCCGTAAAAGCAGTGCCCGCCGCGCCGGCGGGAATTGTCGAAGGCGAGAAGCCGATCGCCAATCAGCCAGCGATCGACAACGTCAAGTTCCGCATGCCGGGGCTCGGGATCTCTCGCGCAGACGCCCGCCACATCGCGGCGTGGTTGACCGAGCATTCAAAACCAGCTCCGTCGAGCGACACGGAGCCGAAAGAAGTCAAAGCGGCTCGTGATCCAGCAGCGAAAGAAACCGCCAAGGCTGAAGTCGACGCGGAAACCGACGCGGGCGAAGAATTGTTCCTCACAATGGGCTGCCTGGCGTGCCACCAGTTCAAGTCGCTCGGCGTCGGCGGTGTCTACGGCGGCGGAGATCTATCTACCGTGGGCGCCAAGCGGCCGGTCGATTTCTTCGCCCGCTGGCTCGCCGCGCCCGAGGCAAGCAATCCGGCGCATCGCATGCCGGTCTTTCCCTTGTCGCCCGAGCAACGGGAGGACCTGGCGAAGTTTTTGAGCGCCCAAGGCAAGCCGGACGCCAGCCCGCGAGATGAGCCGGCGGGGGACGGTCGTCGCGGCGCGGAGTTGATCTCGTCCCATCGCTGCGCGGCGTGCCATTCGCTCGACGCCAAAGACAAGCAAGCAGCGCCACAGTCGGCCGCGGTGGCGAAAAAGCGTCTCACGGCCGACGCTGACTGGTCGGCCAGTTGCCTGGGCGAGCCCGACGTGGCGCGACGTCGCCCCGGCTATCGGTTGCGACCTGAGCAGCGGCGCGCAGTCGAACACTATGTCCGAGAAATGGTGGAGACGCCGAAGCCCGCCGCGCCAAAGCGCGAATCTCACCCAGACGCCGCGCGACTCTTTGCGGAGCGGAACTGTCTGGCCTGCCACTCGCGTGGATTGCATGTCGGGATTGCCTCGCTGTCGCCCGCTTTGGCCGAGGCCCACCCGGAATTGGCGTCGCTACTGCCGGCGCTTGCGCCTCCGTCGCTGTCGGACGTGGGCGACAAGCTCGAGCGTGAGGCGATCATCGCGGCGTTTACCACCAGCTCCGCTCCGCTCCGCCCCTGGCTCAAGATCCGCATGCCGCGGTTTGCGTTCACGCCGGACGAGTCGCAAGCGCTCGCCGATTGGTTTGCCGCCGGCGATCTGATTCCGGAGCGCCGCGGCGCGGCCAGCCCGCGCGCGATCGACGGAGCAGCGCAGACGGTCGCCGGTCGTCGCCTGGTAACCGCCGAGGGCTTTGGCTGCGCGAGCTGTCACCAGATCGGCCGCGCGATCCCCAAACAAGACAATCTGGCCGCCATGGGGACCGATCTGTCGCTCGTCGGCCGCCGGATTCGCCGCCCGTGGTACGACCGCTGGGTCCGCAATCCGGCGAGGATCGTGCCGCGCATGGAAATGCCATCGATCGACACGCCGGTGCGCGGCGTGCTCGACGAGCGCCTCGACGATCAGCTGGCCGCCGTCTGGCAGGTTTTGAACTTGCCGAATTTCACTCCGCCGGAACCAGGCGCTGTGCGCATGGTGCGGACTCGCAACATGCCTGACGCGCATGAGCCGGCCACAGTGCTCACCGACGTGATCACGATCGACCGCCATCCGTTCCTTCGGCCATTCATTGCGGCGCTACCCAATCGGCACACGGTGCTGTTCGATCTGGAGCAGAATCGGCTGGCCGGTTGGTGGATTGGCGACGCCGCCGCGCAGCGCACGCGCGGCAAAACGTGGTACTGGGAAGCGGCCGGAACGCACTTG
>DASXPZ010000838.1:0-11330 GCA_036493275.1 Pirellulales bacterium | reverse complement strand
GTCTGCCAATTGGCAAAGCTCGAGGAGATCGTTCGCCTGCGGCATGAGAAGGCGCGACGATACGACGCGGCCTTCGCCGACGAGCCGGCGATTGTCCGTCCGCAAATTCGCCGGCCGGAAGATATCAATTATCAACTGTACACGATTCGTCTGCGGCTCGACTTGCTCGACGCCAGCCGCGACACTATTCTCGACGAGTTGTCCGATTTGGGGGTCGCTACGCGGCTGTACTATCCGTCGCTGCACACGCAAGGCGTGTTTGCCGAGTTCGGTCCCTACCGAGACGAAGATTTTCCGAACTCCTTGGAGTTCGAACGGTCGGCGCTATCGCTGCCGATCTTTACCGGGATGACGCGCGAACAACTGGATTACGTGTGCGAATCGCTATTGAAAGTGGTCCGTTCGCATCGCAGAACGAAGTAGGAGCTGTGCATGATTGAAGGCAAGAAAGTTCTGATCACCGGCGGCGCCGGATTTATCGGCACGCACGTGGCGGGCCGGTTGGTCGATCGCAACGAAGTCTCGTTGTTCGACATCGACTACACCGGCGGTATCTCGTACAGCCCTTTGGGGAAAGACGAGCGGGTCCGCAAGATCAAAGGGGACGTGCGCGACGAAGCCGCCGTGCGCGAAGCCGTGTCGCGCTGCGACATTCTCCTACACTACGCCTCGATTTTGGGCGTGCGCAAAGTCATCGATCACGCCCGCGATACGATCGATACGATCTTGATCGGCACGCGCAATGTGATGGAGGCCGCCCGCCACAATCCCAAGATCGAGCGGATCGTCAACATTTCCACCAGCGAGGTGTATGGCAACGTGATGGACGGTCGCGAGGGAGCGCCGGGAAGCTGCTCCACCGGCAATGATCCGCGGGCCTGCTACGCCTCTGCCAAGTTGGCGGCGGAGCACATCGTTTGGGCCTACCATCGAGACTTCAAACTGCCGACGGTCATCGTGCGGCCGTTTAATATTTATGGCTCGCTTCGCAAGACGGATAACGCCGTCGGACGTTTTGCCGTGCAGGCGATCGCCAATAAGGACGTCACCCTCCTGGGAGACGGCAGCCAATTGCGCTCGTGGTGTTATGTCGACGACTTCGTTGACGCGATGATGCAGTGCATCGAGCGCAAGCAGGCGATTGGCGAGGACTTCAACATCGGCAATCCGGTCACGGCCGTCACGATCTACGATCTGGCTGCGCGAACTATCCGGCTGGCGAACAGCAAGTCGAAGCTTTCGACCACAGCTCACACGTTCAGCGACATCGGCGTGCGAGCTCCCAATTCGGTCAAAGCCCGCGAGATGTTGGACTACCATCCGAAATACGATCTAGACGCCGGGTTATTGCCGACGATCGCTTGGTATCGGCAGAACCTGGACGACTTCCGAGGGTGGTTGTAGTTGCATGCATTGAGCTCCTCTCTGGTCTGCGCATGCTCGCCGGCGCCTTGCTGGGCAAGCTATGCCGATTGGAGGAGCTTCGCCGCGGCTGCCAGCACAATCCTTCAGGAAGACTTGGCCAATAGTAAGCATTTTTCGTTGCTTTTTGTCTCGTCTGCCGCAAAAATGAAAGTCGTTAGGGAACGAACTGGTTGCCCCCCCAGTTGAGCTTAGGCAATTCGGCTGGGACGGCGGGTTCCCCGCCAGACAACGGGATTTGCAGCTACAGATTACTTATCACGGACGCGCTGCTGACTTGGATGGTCAGCGGAGGCGCCGATCGACGCCCAGGACGTTTGGGCATTCACCGATCGCGCCACGAAGACGCACCTTGGAGACCTCAGCGTGAATTCTCACAAACGGCGCTTTACCACGGGCATGATGTTGCGGATGGCGGCCGACACAGTGATGCTTCACTGTGCTCTGGCGGCGGCCTTTGCTTTGTGGCTGTTGAACTATGCGCTGGTTCACCAGGACGTCGAGGGGGGCGTGAACATCGAGTTCCGCAACCATCTGACCTCCTTCTCGTACATGATCTGGCCGCTGACGGGCATCTGCCTGACGCTCTTCTATCTCGGCGGTTTCTATACCTACGGTCGCGCGTATCAAAGCCGGTACAAAGCCTTGATGGTGAGCCAGGCCGTAACTCTGGCCTACCTGCTGTACGCGTTTTCGTCGTACTTCTTCGGCAACGGCTTGCTCGTTCCGCGCAGCGTGCTGGTGATGTCGTGGCTGTTCAGCTTAGGATTGCTGGTCGGTGCGCGGATTTGGACCTCGCTGTGGATGAAGATTATCCATCCCGAAAGCCAGGCTGCGGCGGCCCTGCATAATCGCGACAACCAGCGCAAGGTGCTGGTCATTGGCGGCGCCGGCTACATTGGCTCGGCCCTGCTGCGCAAGCTGCTCGACAGCGGTTACAACGTCCGTCTGCTTGATCTGATGATTTTCGGCGACGAACCGATTCGCGCGGTGATCGATCATCCGAGATTGGAGATTCGCCGCGGAGATTTCCGCCATGTGGAGCAAGTAGCTCAAGCCCTGCAGGGGGTGGATTCCGTCGTTCATTTAGGCGCGATCGTGGGAGATCCGGCCTGCAACCTCGACGAAGAGTTGACCATCGAGGTCAATCTGACCGCCACGCGAATGATTGCCGAGTTGGCCAAGGCCGCCGGCGTCGAGCGGATGATTTTCGCCAGCACTTGTTCGGTGTACGGCGCCACGGAAGAGACGCTGGACGAGCGGAGCATCTCCAAGCCGATCTCGCTCTACGGCCATACGAAGCTGGCCTCGGAGCGAGTGCTGCTAAGCATGGCGTCGGATACGTTTGCTCCCACCATTTTGCGATTCGCCACGATCTACGGTCTTTCCGGGCGCACCCGGTTCGACCTGGTGGTGAACCTGCTCACGGCCAAGGCAAAAATCGAAGGCAAGATCACCGTCTTTGGCGGCGATCAATGGCGGCCATTCGTCCACGTGGACGACGCGGCGTTGGCGGTAGCCACGGCCTTGGCGGCCCCGCGCGAGATCGTCGCCAACCAAATCTTCAACGTCGGCTCGAACGATCAGAATTATACGATTCAGCAGATCGGCGACCTGGTTCACGACGTCGTCTTCTCCGCCGAGATGATCGTGAACACGGACGACAACGACAAGCGCAACTACCGCGTCAACTTCAGCAAGATCCGCAACCTCCTCGGTTTCACGCCCAACTGGACGGTACAGCAAGGCATCCAGCAGGTCTTGGACGCAATCGCCAACGGCGAGGTTTCGGACTACTCCGATTCCCGCTACAGCAACGTCAAGTTCCTCAGCGAGAAAAAGTCGGTCTCGCGCGACAATTGGGCGCAAGAGTTGGTCCGGGTGATCGCCTCGCAATAGTGCCCGAGCTCCGGCCTTACGCTGAACGCCACAACCGCCCTATCCTTGGGTCGTCTTCTAGTCTTGCCTCGGCGAGCTATCCCCTGTTGATCGTCCGTCGTTCCAACGACCGCCAAGCAGTCGCCGACGGCGAATGGCGCTCCTCACTGGCGTTGCAAACGCTCTCGCAGGCTACCCATCCTGATTTCATCCAGTAAATCCTCTCCCGGCGCCGCGGGCCACACCCCTGGGCCAGAAGTTTCGCAACGCAAGATGCGGCTGCTGCTGATTCATCAATACTTTGCCGGTCCGAAAGAGCCCGGCGGCACGCGGCACTATGAGCTGGCGTCGCATCTAGTGCGCGAGGGGAACTTCTGCGCGATTGTCGCCAGCACCTTCAATTACTCTTCCGGTAAGCGAGCTGTCGAAGGCAGTGGGCTGGTGATCCAGCAGGATATCGACGGCATTCAGGTGTTGCGCGCGTACACTTATCCTTCGTTGCATCGCAGCTTCACCTGGCGGGTGGTCGCCCTGGTCAGTTTTATGTTCTCGTCGGTCTGGGCCGCGCTGCGCGTGAAGCGGATCGACCTGGTGATGGGAACTTCGCCGCCGCTGTTTCAAGCGGTCAGCGCCTGGTTCGTGTCGGTCGTGCGTCGACGTCCCTTGCTATTGGAAATCCGCGATCTGTGGCCGGAGTTCGCCATCGATATCGGCGTCCTCACCAACCCGCTGCTGATCAAGGCGGCGCGGTGGGTCGAGCGGTTTCTTTACCGGCACGCCACGCACTTGCTGGTTAATTCGCCAGCCTACCGAGAGTACCTGCTCGAGAAAGGGGTTCCGGCCGAAAAGATCAGCGTCATCCCCAACGGCGTCGATCCCGATATGTTTCCGCCGGGAGTGGACGGAACGCCGATCCGCGACGAGTTCGGCCTGCATGGCAAGTTTGTCGTCACTTACGCCGGCGCCCTCGGCATGGCCAACGACTTGGACACGCTGCTACGCGCCGCGGCCCGGCTGCGCGACGATCCGCGATTTCGCTTTTTGATCGTCGGCGAGGGGAAAGACCGCGCCCATCTCGAGCGTCGCGTCACTGAATTGCAATTGAACAACGTGATATTCACCGGTTCGCGCAATAAGTCCGAAATGCCGGCGATCTTGGCAGCCACCGACGCCTGCGTGGCGACGCTGCTGAACATTCCGATGTTTCGCACCACCTATCCCAACAAAGTCTTCGATTACATGGCCGCCGCCCGCCCCACGCTGCTGGCGATCGACGGCGTAATACGTGAAGTGGTCGAGCAGGGTAATGGAGGGCTGTTCGTCCAGCCGGGAGACGACGCGGCGCTGGCGGCCGCGGCGGTCACGCTGTGCAACGATCCCGCGCGAGGCCGCGCGATGGGACAATCTGCGCGGAGGCATGTCGAAGAGCATTTCAACCGCCATCGGCAAGCGGAAGACTTCGTGCAACTGGTCGCCAGCCTGGCGCACGGCGCGGACAACTACAAGAGCCAATCCGCTGTACAAGAAGTTCGGCAAACGAGCGCTTGATCTGTTGCTGGCGGCGCCTGCCCTGTTGCTGCTTGCGCCGGTGATTGCGCTGGTGGCGCTCGCCGTTCGTTGGCGGCTCGGGCCCGGCGTCTTGTTCTGCCAGGAGCGGCCAGGACGAAACGGTCGGCCGTTCATGCTGTACAAGTTTCGCACGATGCTCGACACGCGCGACGCCAACAATCAACTCCTTCCCGACGCCGAACGACTCCCTCCCTTCGGCGTCTTTCTCCGACGTAGCAGCCTGGACGAACTGCCCCAATTGTGGAACGTCGTGCGAGGCGACATGAGCCTGATCGGTCCCCGCCCGTTGATGATGCGCTATCTGGGACGCTACACCCCGCAGCAGTTTCGGCGGCACGAAATGTTGCCAGGCATCACGGGCTGGGCCCAGGTGAACAGCCGAAACGAGATCTCCTGGGAGCGCAAGTTCGAGCTCGACGTCTAGTACGTCGATCACGTGAGCATACTGCTCGACGCGAAGATCTTCTGGTTGACTCTGCTTAAGCTGGTTTCGCGACAAGGAGTGAGCGCCGAAGGTCATGCCACGGCGCCCGAATTTGAGGGGACGGAAACCTTTCTAAATCGTAATGATTAACCAAAAGGACCGTCAGCTACTGCTTGAGACTGCGCCTCAGGGTACACTCCTCTATATGCCGATCGGCCTATGTTCTATGGCAAGTGTACGGTCGCGCCCCATTTCCGCCGCATAGTCCAGCGAAAGCCGCATCGTGGAAGTCAAGTTTCTGGCTCCTGGCGACCCGAGATGGGGCGAATGTCTGCGCAGAGCGCCGCACGACTTCTATCATTTTGCGTCCTACTGTCAGCTGTCCGCGAAAATGGATGGCGGCCAGCCCGAGGCCTCGGTCGTAAGCGACAGCAGCGATCGGATGTTCTTCCTCCCCTATATCATGCGGCCGCTCCGCGGAATCAATTGGCTGGGAGACGGCGCCAGCGGCTTGTTCGACATGGTGTCGCCTTACGGATACGCCGGCCCTCTGATTGTTGGCGACGATGATTTTATGCGGCACGCCATCCACCATTGGTGCGGCGCGATGCATCAGCGCGGATGCGTCAGCGGGTTCGTGCGGATGCACCCGATGCTCAACTCGATGGACGACGCTTATCGCAGCGGCGGCGAGATCGTCGAGCGCGGGCGCACTGTGTCGATTGATTTAACCCAGACCGCCGAACAAATTTGGAGCCAGTTCCGCGAGAATCATCGCCGCGACATCCACAAGAAGAAAAAACAAGGCCTGACGGCTTCGATGGAAAGCTGTCCGGAGGCGCTGGAATTGTTCGCTCCGATCTATTACGAGACAATGGATCGCGTCGGGGCGGGACGCTACTACTATTTTCCGGCGGACTACTTTCGCAGTCTGAAAGAGGCGCTGGGCGATAAGCTGAGCGTCTGCATCGTACGGAGCCCCGAAGGGGATGTGCTCTGCGGAGGCATCTTCACCGAGTGCGACGGAATCGTGCAGTATCACCTGGGCGGCACGCTCAACTCGGCCCTGCAAGTCCGGCCATCGAAGTTGATGTTCGATTACGTCTGCACGTGGGGCAAGGAGCGCGGCAACCGAGCGCTGCACCTAGGAGGCGGCTTTGGGGCCAAGGAAGACTCGGTCTTTGAGTTCAAGGCCGGATTTTCTCCGATCCGCCACCAGTACTTTACCTGGCAATTACTTTTCGAACCTTCGATGTATCAACAGTTGGAACAACGACGACGAGCCCTGCGCGACGAAGGCCCAGCGGCCGGCTTCTTCCCTGCTTATCGAGGATAAATCGCTGCGCCACGTTGTGGCGCTTCAACCTGACATGACAAAAGACACAGACCGCATCACCGACTTGATCTGGGACGCCATCGAGGAAGTCAACGCACTCCTCCCCGAGGACGCGCGCATCGCGCGGCGCGAAGACGCCGTGCTGTTGGGCGCCGCCGGGGGCCTCGATTCGTTCGGCCTCGTCAACCTGGTCGTTGCGCTCGAACAACGGATCGAAGACGAATTCGGCGTGACGCTGACCCTGGCCGATGAAAAGGCGATGTCGCACCGCCGTAGCCCTTTTCGATCCGTGCAGACCTTGCGAGAGTACGTGGCGGAACTACTAAAGCAAACATCCCATGCTTGATCGCCCCGTCATCATGGTTACGGGCGCCAGTAGCGGGATTGGCCGCGATCTGGCCGAACATTACGCGCGCGCAAAATATCAGGTCGTCGGTTGTAGCCGACGCGCCGTCACCGACGTGGCTGGCGAGTATCGTCACTTTCAGCTCGACGTGACCGACGAGGGGGCCGTCAAAGCCATGTTTTCCGCCGTCCGAAAGGATTACGGTCGACTCGACGCGCTGTTGAACAACGCCGGCATCGCCAGCATGAACCACGTTCTCACCACGCCTCTCTCGACCGTGCTCGACGTGCTGCGGACCAACGTGTTGGGAACGTTCCTGTTCTGCCGCGAGGCGGCCAAACTGATGCGGACGCGGAAGCACGGCCGGATCGTCAACTTTGCTTCGGTCGCCGTGCCGCTCAAGTTGGAAGGAGAGGCGATCTACGCCGCCAGCAAAGCCGCCGTGATTTCGCTGACCGAGGTTCTGTCGCGCGAGCTGGCTGACTTCGGCGTCACGGTCAACGCCATCGGTCCCACCCCCATCCGCACCGCGCTGATCGCTGGAGTGGCGGAAGAAAAGCTGAATAACCTGGTCGCGCGACAGGCCATTCGCCGCTTCGGCGAGTATCGCGATGTGACCAACGTGACCGACTTTTTCCTGCGGCCCGAAAGCGATTTCGTGACCGGTCAGATCCTCTATCTAGGTGGCGTCTGATGGCGATCGATTTCCTGCTCGACGTGTTTCGCGCGGCCGGCGAGAGCGATGCCATCGTTTGGCGCGACCAGGTCTTTTCCTACGCTTGGCTCGCCCGTCGCGTGGAGTATTGGCGTGGCGAGATCGCCAGCCGGCAAATTTCGTCCGGCGCGGTCGTGGCCATCGAAGCCGACTTTTCTCCCAACGCGGTCGCCCTCTTCCTGGCGCTGGTCGAGCACGGCGCGATCTTGGTTCCGCTCACTTCCAGCGTCGCGGCGCAGCGCGCAGAACTGTTGCGCATCGCCGAAGTCGAGTGGGTGATCGCGATCGATCGCGCCGATAACGCCACGGTCGAACAAACCGCCGTCGCCGCCACGCACGAGTACTTCCGAACGTTGCGCGCGGCCGGACATCCGGGCCTGATATTGTTCTCCTCCGGATCGACCGGCAAGAGCAAGGCCGCGGTCCACGACATGGTCAACATCCTGGAAAAGTTTCACGCCCCGCGACACCGGCTGCGGACTATTTCCTTCTTACTCTACGACCACATCGGCGGCATCAACACGATGCTCTACACGCTGGCCAACGGCGGCTGCCTGGTTACGGTCGAGGATCGTTCGCCCGACGGAGTGCTCGGCGCCGTCGCGCGTTATCGGGTGGAATTACTCCCCACCTCGCCGACTTTTCTGAACATGGTGCTGATCAGCGAAGCCCACACCCGGCACGATCTTACCAGCCTGCGGACGGTGACGTACGGCACCGAGCCGATGCCCGAGAGCACGCTCCGCCGCTTCCACGCGTTGTTTCCGCAGGTGCAGCTAACGCAGACGTACGGCCTGTCCGAGGTCGGCATTCTGCGGTCGAAGTCCAAAAGCTCCGATTCGCTGTGGGTCAAGATCGGCGGCGAAGGGTTCGAGACGCGCGTCGTCGGCGGCCTTCTGGAAATCAAAGCCCGCTCGAGCATGCTCGGCTATTTGAACGCTCCCAGCCCCTTCACGCCCGACGGTTGGTTCATCACCGGAGACGAAGTCGAGGTAGACGGCGAGTATCTGCGCATCCTGGGGCGCAAGAGCGAGATCATCAACGTCGGCGGTCAAAAGGTCTATCCGGCCGAGGTCGAAAGCGTGGTGCAGGAGTTGGACGGCGTGCTCGACTCCACCGTCTACGCGGAACCGCACGCCCTGACGGGCCAAATTGTCTGCGTGCGGGTCGCGCTCCGCGACGAAGAGGATCCACGCGCATTCACTCGCCGGTTGAAACAGTTCTGCGTGAGTCGGTTGGAAATGTTCAAGGTGCCGGTCAAGGTGCAGGTCGTCAGCGATCCGCAGTATGGCGCCCGCTTCAAGAAAATGCGCGGCGAGGCCGCCCAATCGGCGGCGCCCCAACCATGACCATGGCCATCATCGAACAGGTTCGGGTCGCCGGCATTGCGAGCGCCGTGCCGGAAAACGTCCGCACGCTTGCGGACGACGCGCAGATTTTCGGCCAGCAGGAGATCGACCGAATCAGTCAGAACATCGGCGTTCGTAAGAGACACGTCGTCGCCTCGGAAAAAACCTGCGCCTCGGACCTTTGCTTTGCGGCCGCGACCCGATTATTGCAGGAGATTGGCTGGGAACGAGACACGATCGAAGCCTTGATTTTCGTCACGCAAACACCAGATCATTTTATGCCCGCGACCAGTTGCCTGTTGCAAGACCGGTTGGGTCTGTCGAAGCGCTGCGCCGCGTTCGACGTCAACCAGAGCTGCGCAGGTTACATCTACGGACTGTGGGTCGCCGCGAGTCTGACGCGCGGTTGCCGTCGGGTGTTGCTGTTGGTCGGCGACACCATCAGCCGCGTTGTCTCGCCGCAAGACCGCACGGTCACGTCGTTGTTCGGCGACGCCGGCACAGCGACGGCGCTCGAGTGGGATGAGTCCGCGCAGCCGATCATCTTCGAACTGGGGACTGACGGCAGCGGCGCGCGATGTCTGACCGTGCCTGCCGGCGCGTTCCGAATCCCTTCGACGGCGGCCGCCCGCGAGAGAACGGAGCGTGACGGAGGCAACCTGCGCGCCGACGTGGACCTTTTCATGGACGGGGCCGAGGTTTTCACGTTCGCCCTCCGCGAGGCGCCTGGCATGATCCAGCGCACCCTAGCGGCCGCCGGCCGAGAAACGGCCGAGATCGACGCCTTTGTGCTGCACCAGGCCAACCGCTTCATGATCCAACAGCTCACAAAGCGCCTGCGGATTCCGCCGGAAAAGGCCCCGTTGGGACTGACCGACTATGGCAATACCAGCAGCGCTTCGATCCCGCTGGCGATCACGACTGAGCTGCGCGAAAAAATCAGCCAGAACCCAGCGCGGCTGCTCCTGGCGGGCTTTGGGGCCGGATTTGCCTGGGGTGGGGCGGTCCTATCGATCGGTCCGGCCTGCCTCCCACCCCTGATCCTGGTGGCCGAATGACTCTTTTGCAAACACTCACGTTCGTCCGCGGGGTTGAATCCGCGAAGCAAGACTTCGCGGGGTTCATTGACGCGACATTACGACGCTTTTTTGCGTGATCCGAAGGGGAATTTATGTTGGCCGCTAATCTCGAATTCGTGCGACGACTTGCCGAGGCGCTGAATGAAGAAGAATCGTCTCTCGTCGATAACACTCTGCTGACTGATCTACAAGGTTGGGATTCCGTCGGGCAGTTGTCCGCCATTGCGCTGATCGACGAGTGCTTCAATCGCCGCGTCAGCGTCGATGCGCTTCGCAAATGTCTGTACGTCGGCGATTTGCTCAAGCTGGCCACCCCCTAAGATTTCGCTCCGCGCCCTCGCTCCGAATATCGCATGCAATCCAATCCGTTTAACCTGGCAGGCCGTCGAGTGCTGGTGACCGGCGCTTCGTCCGGCATTGGTCGCGCCACCTCCATTCTGCTCGCGCAGTTGGGAGCGGAACTAGTCTGCCTGGGTCGCAACGAGGCGCGATTGGCCGAAACGCTCGCCGCGCTCGCGCCCGGCAAGCACGTCTCGCAAACGCTTGAACTGTCAGACTCCGACTCCATCGCGCCGTTGCTCACGCGACTGGCGGCAGAGGGCGGGCCGTTCGCCGGCGTTGTCCACTCGGCCGGCGTCCAGCGGGCGGCGCCGCTGCGGATCGTCAAAAGCAAGGACTTCGTCGACCAGTTCAACATCAACGTTCTTTCGGCAGCCATGCTGACCGCCGCAATCGCCAAACGTGGCGTCGCGGCGCCGACCGGTTGCTCCGTCGTGTTGATTGGTTCGGTGATGAGCCTCCTCGGCGCAGCCGGGCTGTCAGCCTACTGCGCGTCGAAGGGGGCGCTGGTCGGAATGACAAGAGCCGCGGCGCTCGAACTGGCGCCGGCTCGGATCCGCGTCAACGCGCTGCTGCCGGGCGTCGTTGACACCGAAATGTCGCGCGCTTACTTGGAGCAGTTAGGGGAAGAACATACCCAGACAGTCACCCGCATGCACCCGCTCGGATTGGGTTCGCCCGCAGATGTGGCGGGCGCGGTCGCCTTTCTGCTGTCGGACGCGGCGCGCTGGATTACCGGAAGCTGTTTGACGATCGATGGTGGATATTCCGCGCATTAGCCGACAGATGTAGTAAAATTGAGGATTGCCGTGGCGGCCGATCGCCCGCGCAATCGATCGGCGGCCGCCGGCCGTTTTGGCGCCAATACGAAAA
>DASXPZ010000837.1:0-5484 GCA_036493275.1 Pirellulales bacterium | reverse complement strand
CGGCGGCGTCGAACGCCTCTATTTGATCATCGAGATCACGGCGCCCGTTGAAAAATAGGCCTCGCGGATTCTCAGAACGGATCGCCTCCATGCTCTAAATCCGAATTGGGGGCGGAACGCGCTCACACTTGGCCAAAATGGCGGACGGTAACTGCTCAGAGTGGCCGATCATCGACCAGTTACGTCGCTCACGTACAGCACTGCTGCGCAAGCCAGGGCAAGCCAGCAGTGGCAGGCCATAAGCGCGAAAGATGGCGCGTCATTTGCTTGTTTAGGTCACCGGGGTGTCTTTGCCGCAGATTCTCTGCTGATCTGTGAGGGCTCGAAACGTGGATAGCCTGATTGCCGTTTACAACAATCTGAAAGACGCCGAGCAGGCGGTGCATGTCCTGGATCGGGCCAATTTCCCGCGGGACCAGATCTCACTCGTCTCTGCCTGGACCCAAGCGACGCCCGAGCTCATCGAAGAATTGAAAATGGGGGACGACTCGATTCGAGACGCGGCGATCGGAGCGGGACTCGGCGGAGTATTGGGAGTCATCGCAGGCCTCGGCGCGATGGTCGTTTCTGGTTTGGGCCTGGTTTTTATTTCAGGGCCGATCGGCGGCGGCGTGTTCGGCGCCACCGTGGGCGCCTTTCTCGGGACGTTCATCGGCTGGGGTATCCACGAGGGTCACATCAAGCATTACGAAAAGTGCGTCCGCGAAGGAAAAGTGCTCGTGATCGCGCATGGCGGACCGCTCGAAACGCAAAAGGCCGAGCGAATTCTTGAAGAGACAAACGCCGAGGAAATCAGTTTGCACGCCCGGGAGAGCGCGGATTCGCCAGAGATTTTGAAGAGCTGATCCTGTCGCCTTTATCATTGAAATAAACATCTGGCAAACAACGAACATTCAGACGGAGCACGGAAATCATGTCCCTCGAAGACGGTCGCCGGCGGTTTACTCAAGCGGTGGCAATCCTGGCGGATGAAAAAGGAAGAATCAAAGATCGGCTCCTGATCGCCTACGCGAGCCAACTGAGCCTGCTCAACGCCAACCAGGATCTGTCACACGATTTGCTCGACGATTACTTGATGTTGCGCTACGCGCTGAGCGACGCCGATGTCCCCTATGGATATGGCGAGCGGGCCGCGAAGAAACTCGAGCAGATGAGCGAAGACGAGGCGTCGGAACTGGCGAAGCGGATCTTTTCGATTTTTCTTTCGCTTGAGGGGCGAGTGCAGCATCAAATCGCGAATTGAATTCATTCGCAAAAGAGAGTCACTTGTTTGGGAGGTCATTGCAATGGCCACAATGCCAACACAACACGTCGGCGTGGAACATCATCATTCGAGGCTAGCCGTCAGCCGAGCGATGGCGGAAGCAGGCTGCGGAGTGTGCGCGATTCTGTTGACGATTATCGGGCTGGCTCATGCCGAGTGGGAGTTATTGCCGAGTGTCGCCACGATCGCGGTCGGCGCGGCGCTGCTGCTCGAAGGCGCATCGGCCGCGGCGCGGAGCGGATTGTCTCGCGAAGCAGACGCAGTGGTCTCCACGGAGTTTTTGGGAGGAATGACCGGCGCGATCCTTGGAATCTTGGCGCTGTTGCACATCGCGCCGGGCGTTTTGGTGTCCGCGGCGTCGATTGTGTTCGGAGCGGCGCTGATCGTGGGCAGCGTGGCCTCGAACCGGTTTCATAGTTTTCACACGGCGGCCGGCGCCCCGGAAGAAAACACGCAGTTCGACTTGCTGCCGGTCTCGACATTCGCCGCTTCGGGGGCCCAAGCTCTGGTCGGTCTGGCGGCAACCGTATTGGGAATTATCGCGCTACTCGACCAGGAAGCTTCGCGTGGCACATTGAATCTAGTCGCCTTATTGGCCGTGGGGGCCGCAACCGTGCTGATGAGCGCGGCGACTAACCACTTTGCGCGCCGTCTCGTTCAGTAGTACGTGAGCGTTTTAATTAGCGACCTGTGCGACCTGTCAAAGTGGCCACAACTGCGACCAACTCGCCGGGGTCTACCGGCTTGGTAATGTGGCTCTGGAAGCCGGCGAGCATAGCCCGTTTGCGATCTTCGGCCCTGGCCAGCGCCGTTAGCGCCGCGGCTGGAATCTTTCCTCCTTGTTGGTCACTTAGCGCTCGAATGCCGCGAAGCAGGTCATAGCCGTCACGCCCTGGCATGCCGATGTCGCTCAAGATGACGTCGGGACGCTGGCTAGCGAAGAGCGATAGTGCTTCATCGGTGGAACCGGCCAATACCACCTGGGCGCCATATTCCTCCAACAACCGCTTCACAAGGTTTCGTGAATCGGCGTCGTCATCCACCACCAGGACGCGCACTCCGCTTAAAGACAAGGGCGGCGTCTCGCGGCGGGTCGATCTGGCAACACCGCCGCTGGCATCCAAGGATTGGACCGGTTGAATGGGTAAACGGATCACGAACATCGCCCCCTGTCCTGAACCTGCGCTCGTCGCGGCGACCGTGCCGCCATGTAGCTCGACCAGTTGCTTCACGATCGACAGACCCAATCCGAGGCCGCCATGGTGCCGGGCCGCGGTCGCGTCGGCCTGGCGAAATCGATCGAAGATATAGGGAAGAAACTCCGGCTCGATTCCTTGACCGGTGTCGGCCACTCGTATTTCAGCGTGCGAATTCACTCGCTCCAGCACGATCTGCACTCGACCTTCCTTAGGCGTGAATTTAATCGCGTTCGTCAACAGGTTCCAAATCACCTGTTGCAGCCGGCCGCTATCGCCAAATACGGCGCTGGCGCGAGGATCGGTGACGGTTTGAATCCGGATGTGCCTGGCGTCGGCCGCCGGCTTGACCGTCGCCACCGACGCCTCGATGACTTGGACCAGATCGACCGTCGCCACGTCGAGCCGCACCTTGCCCGACATAATGCGACTCATGTCGAGCAGATCTTCGATAATCTGGGCCTGCGCTTTGGCGTTTCGTTCGATCACGGTCAGCCCTTCTTCGAATTCTCCCTGCGGGAACTTTCCGCGCAACAGAAGCTGCGCGTAGCCGAGAATGGCGTTGAGCGGAGTCCGCAATTCGTGGGAGACGGTCGACAGAAACTCGTCCTTGATCCGATTGGCGTGTTCGGCCTCGCCGCGCGCGGCGCGCTCGCTCTGCAACAGGCTGGCCAGTTTGTCTTCGCTCTCTCTTAAGGCCTGCTCGACCCGTTTGCGCTCTTCAACTTCGCGCTGCAGGTCGCGGTTGAAACGGGCTAAAACTGGCAGGTGCAAGGCCTGCGGCACGATCTGAATCAATGCAAACACGGTCGCCCACGAGACCACCGCCGTAATGAACTTGATCACTCCGGAGAGACGATAGACGGGCTGCCAGAACATGATCGATTCGACCAGGTGAACAGACCCGCAGGCGAAGATGAAGGCGACGAACAGCCACAAGATGCGCGGAAACGGCACATCTCTCCGTCGCATGAGGAAAAAGGCCAGCACGCACGGAATGGCCGTATATGCGGCGAAGATGGCGACGTCCGATGAGACATGCAGCCAGCGCAGAGAATCGGTCCAGCGGCCACAAAGACTCCGCGGCATGAAATCGCTGGTGTCGAACAAGTGGGTGAAGAACTCGAACATGCAGGCTGTCCCTAAGAGCGTCGAACCAATAAGCGACTGCGTGATTCCAGTGTACCTGCGGACGATGGGGCCTGTCATCCGTCGCGACATTCAATTGGCTTTTTTGCGCGGCCTCGCGCAGGATAATGCGCTCCCACACTAACCCGAAGCGCCAACGAGGGCATAAAGCGGGATTCCCGTTGCTGGCGCGTCGGATGAGTGGCGACAGCTTGAGGTCCATCTCCAGATTCTATCAGCGCAAGTTGCGCCGGGTCTCCGCGACGATATAATGACGCCGATGGAAACTCTTCCCAAAATTCGCCGCGGCTGGTTTCGCTTCAGCCTGCGGACGCTACTGGCGCTGGTGACCGGGGCGGCGATCGCGCTGGCTTTGGTGGCCAACCAGCGGCATCAGTCGCAGTACGAGGAGCGCGTCGCCGTCGAACTGAGAGAACAGGGCTTTCAGATTGTGCGATCCGCCGGCCCGTACGATCAGTGGGAACTGGGCTACTTCACGAACCAGCCGCAGAATTGGTGGCGGATTCAAGCTCGAAAGCTTCTTGGAGATCGAGTCTGGCGAGCCTGCGGACCACCGCACTCATTCGACGATCTCACGCCGCTCGCCGGGCTGACCCACTTGCAATGGTTGGACCTCGACGGGACCTCGGTCAAAGACCTGACGCCCCTTGCGAAGATGAAGAGCCTGGAATGGCTCTGGCTCAGTCGAACGCAAGTCAGCGATCTTTCGCCTCTCGTCCGGCTGAAAAATCTGAAAAGCCTCGACGTCTGGGGCGCTCCTGTCTCGCAAGCAGAAATCGAAAAGCTGCAAGAAGCCTTGCCGAACTGCAAAATCAATCACAGTCCGTTTGAGGGTTCGTAACTGATGCGCTGGTTCCGCTTTCGCCTGCGGACTCTCCTAATTGCGATCGCCATCGTTGCGATCCCGCTGGCTTGGATTGCGAATGCGCGGCGTCAATCTCGCTACGAACAACGCGCCGCCGAGCAACTTTATCCCTACGCCGCTCACATTGTATGGGGCGGACCTTATGACTCGTGGGAACCTGCTGAGTACGCCCAGCCACAAGGATGGCAGCGCGATTTGGCTCGGCGAATGATGGGCAAACGAGTCCTGAAAGTGATGGCTCACGGACCGGAGGTGAAAGATCTCACGCCGTTTTCGGCGTTCAAGAGTGTGCAGTATCTATGGATCGCCGGCGCTCGAGCGACCGATTTTACGCCGCTGGCTGGACTCACGAATTTGGAAAAGCTGAATCTTCGCGATACGCCCATCAGTGATTTGGCGCCGCTGGCCGGGCTCAAGAATTTAAAAATGTTGTGGCTGAAAGACACGCAAGTCACCGAGATCGCTCCGCTCGCCGGCCTCAAGAACCTGGCGGAGCTAAGCCTCGACTCGACCGAAATTCGAGACATAACGCCATTGGCAGGACTCACGAACCTGCAATGGCTCTATCTTTGCGACACGCAAGTCAGCGACCTCACGCCGCTTATTGGGCTGGCAAACCTGAAACGCCTGAAGTTGAAGGGGACGCCGGTCCCGAGAGAACAAGTCGAAGCCCTTCAAAAAGCCCTGCCGAATTGCAAGATCGAGCATGATCCGTTTCCCTGATATGAACGGTCGCCCTTGATGTCCAAATCGATCGTACAAACGTCACCGCGCCGTCGTCGACTTCAGTTTGGGCTGCGATCGCTATTCGTGCTGGTGGCCGTATTGGCGATTCCCTTGGGATGGATCACCTGGCAGCAAAGAATCGTTCGCGAACGGAGAGAGATTCTCAAGACCTTGAACGCCACGGTTCGCAGGCGGGGTGATCCGCCGGAAATCGATTCCTCTTTCTACTATCGGTTCGTCAGCCCGCCTCGGCGCGACGCCTCGCAAAAGCCTGCGACGTCGGA
>DASXPZ010000836.1:0-5327 GCA_036493275.1 Pirellulales bacterium | reverse complement strand
GCCGCGGGCAAGCAAGCGTCATTGGAAGTCGCCCTCCCGCAGCCGGGTTACGTAGTGGCAAAGATAACCGACGCCAAGGGAGCGCCGAGCGCGTGCAAGGTTCAATTCACAGGCCGCGGCGAAACGCCGACGCCCAACTTCGGACCCGATAGCGCCATTCACGGCGTGAGAAACGTCTATTACACGGCCGACGGCAAGTTCCGCCTCCCCCTGACGCCAGGCGAGTACGACGTGATCGTTAGTTACGGCCCGGAATACGACGCGATCTTCACGACGCTGACGCTCGCCGCCGGCAAAGAGGCGTCCCTGACCGCCGCGCTCACGCACACCGTCGACACCACCGGCTGGCTCAGCGGCGATTTTCATAGCCACTCGACACTGTCGGGCGACAACACGTGCAGTCAGCGTGGCCGCGTGCTCAACTTGCTGGCCGAGCAGATCGAGTTCGCCCCTTGCACGGAGCACAATCGCATCACGGTCTACACGCCGCACATCGAGCATTTCGACGCCGCCAGCCGGATGCTTTCGTGCCCCGGCATGGAGCTCACCGGGCGACCGTTGCCGCTCAACCACCAGAACGCGTTCCCGTTGACTCCCAAGCCGCGCACGCAAGACGGCGGCGCGCCGAAGCCCGATCAAGATCCCGCGGTGCAGATCGAACGTCTGGCGATGTGGGAAAACGCCTCGGATAAGCTGGTGCAGATCAATCACCCCAACCTCGTGCAAATGGTCGGCGACCGCGATCTGAACGGTTCGCCCGACGGCGGCTTCGAGAAGATGTTCAGCTTCATGGACGTCGTCGAGATTCATCCTCCGTACAATATTTTTTCTCGCCCTGAGGCTTTGCCGACGAAGGAGCGCGAAGCAAGCAACACCATCTTTCACTGGCTGCAACTGTTGAACCTGGGATATCGCCTCCCCGGAGTCGTGAATACCGACGCCCATTGGAATTTTCACGGTTCAGGCTGGTTACGCAACTACGTCAAGTCGAAGACCGACGAGCCGGCCAAGGCGTCGGTGTCTGACCTGGTGCATGAGTGCGAGCATGGCCACGTCGTGGTCACCAACGGACCGTTCCTCGAAGCCACGGCCAAGGCTGAAAAAGGGGGCGCTGCCGCGGACGTGGGGGACGACCTGTCCGCTCCCGGAGGAAAGCTGCTCATGAAGATCCGTGTTCAATGCCCGAACTGGGTCGAGGTGAATCGAGTGCAGATCTTCGTCAACGGCGTGGCCAATCCGAAGTTGAACTTTACGCGGCAATCGCATCCGGCGAAGTTTCATCAGGGGACGATCGTCTTCGACGAAGCGATTCCCGTGGAGCTGACGAAAGACGCTATTTTAGTCGTCGCTTGCGCGGGCGAGGGGAAACAGCTTGGCCCTGTCGTCGGTCCCGACCATGCCAAGGAAATGCCCACTGCCCTCGGCAATCCCATTTTTGTCGATGTCGATGGCGACGGCTTCAAACCCAACGGCGACATGCTGGGCTTGCCGTTGCCGGTCGACCCGAAGCTGAAGCCTTCGAAGCCGCACAAGCATTGATGATGTGGGAAACCCAGCGAAGAACGCCGCGCTACCTACTGACTGTTTTCAAAGACGGCAATTCCGCTATCGCTTATTTCGATCGCTTGATCAGCCAGATCTCAGTCAGGCGGGACTGTTCGCGCCAATTGAGGCCCACCTCCTGCGGTCGATCGAATGTCAGCAGCAGCTTGCCACTCGCAACGTCCTCGGCCGGGACGTCGAACTCCTTGATCTCGCCGATCTTGCGGCCGTCGATCGTCGGCGTGACGCGCTCGCCGTTGATGCGCAGCAGCGCGTCGCGATAGCCGGTCGTCCGCACCGCGTACTTTGCCTGCGGATCGAGCTGTTCGTACTTCACCGCGACGGGCCAGTCCATGCTGCTGATCCAGGAGAGTCGGCGGCGGCTGCGCCCTCCGTCGGTCCACGAGAAATCGGGATTCGGGTTGCGCTGCATGCCGGGGTCGGTCTCCAACGTCTCACCGCGCACGACGTGGGGCGACTTGCCCGGATCGCCGACGTCGTCATAAAAACTCCCCTCGCCCGGATGCTCCCACTCGCGAATCACGCGCAGCTGCGCGAGCTTTTCTGGCTCGCTCTCCAGCTTGCGAATTCGCGCGAACTCATCCTCAAGCCACCAGCGGTTATTTAGCGGATGAAGCACGAAGTCCAAGATGCAGCCGCGCTCCGTTCCACTGGCATGGTACTTCTTGACGCTGGTTTGCAAACCGATCGAACGATAGAGGTCATCGCACAGGGCCACGATCCGCGCGTACTGCTCGCGAGCCGCGGGGGTCCAGGTCGTTTGATCGTCTGCTCGGGCGAGAATGGCCAGGGCCGCGTCGATGGCCGCGTTCGCGCCGGTCTTATCCGCCTGGGCGAGCGCCTCGTTCGAGGTCTCTTCGAGTGCGCGTTCCGATATCAAGCGCTCGCGCGTGAAGGCGTCGTAATTGGCTCGCACCAGGCAGAGTTGCCATCGCCAATTGTCTTTTCGCTCCGGATGCTTCGCTTCAAGCGCTTGCCAGTGCGAAAGCGTGGCCGCCACGCCGCCATTAGCCGCCAGGGCGCCTTGGCCGTTTCGCTCCAGCGCGAAAATGCCGTCGGCCGCCGCGCCGTCGTCGGCCGGGCCGAAGAAAGCCCGCGCGTAATCGAGCAGAATCTGCCGGACGTCTTCTTGCGGATTCCACGCCAGGGCGGTCCAGATGATTTTGTTCAAATCATCGTGAACGCCGTCAGAATACGAAAGAAAGCCGATCGTGTCGGGCGCATACCAGTTGTGCAAAATCGACTGTTGCAGCGGCTGCGGGTTCGGCGATTCTCGACCCAAAGTCACCGCGTAAGCCGTGTCCCACCACGGAATCGGGTATTGGCAACGGACGGTGTGCGTGATGTCGGGATAGTGGCGAATGGGGTAGCGCTTGGCGAGCCGTTTGCGAGTCGCCGCGATCGGCGGACTCGACGGCCCGCAGGCCACGCCCCCCAGCCAATCGGGCTCGTGCTCTTCGACATACTTATAGAAGTAGTCGACCTGATCCTTGTCGAAACCTTGCAGCGAGATCCACATTTTGGCCCGCGGGTGGAGTGGCTTCAGTTCCTCGTAGAGCGACGCCAGAAATGGCAGCACGTCCCGCGGATGGTTGTCGCCAGGGTCGCCGCCTGGGAAGAAGATGCCATCAATTCGCGGGCAGGCCTTATACAGCGCCGCGTGCATGGCGATATCTTTTTTGCGCAGCGCCTCATCGGTCAAATCGTATTCGGCCGGCGTCCAGAGCCAGTAGTCCTGATCGTAATCGTCGCAGATCTTGCTCAGCGCCACGTTCATCACGTCGCGCGGCACGCGCATGTGGGGCGCGGTGTCAGGATCTTGAAACGGAATGTTCTCGACGCAATTGGCGCCGAACAGGGCCAGCTCGCGAATATATTGCTCGAACTGCCGCTCGTTCCAGGCGTCCCACGAATTCGCCCTGGCCCGATAGCCAATCTGGTGGCCTCGCATCGGGTAAGTCGGCGCCGTGGCGATATCGATCGCGGCGTCTGCCTTCACCGCGCCGGGAAGAATGTCAAGCCGGCGCAACAGATGACCAACGGCAAACAGCGCGCCGCGCGGATCTTTCCCGCACAGCCACAACACCGGTTGCCCGGCGACGCTAGTATCGAGTTCGACGACGTACCCTTCGGCGCCCAACTTGCTGAGCTGCGACGTCACACCCGCCGGACGCTTGCGCGGCCAGACGCTGGCGTCGTCTCCGGCCGTGACGACGACCACCGCTCCCTGTTTGGGCCACGCGGCGCCGCTGGCCCACGTTTTACCGCTGCGGGCTTTGACTTCTTCGCCAAGAACGCGAACCGCCGTCCCTTCGGCCTTACCTGCGGGCTTCTCTCGCGCCACGATCGGGGCGCTGGTGAGATCGACCGGCGCAGCAGCGGGCGCTTTCTGTTCCGCGGCAGCGGCGAACGCCGCACAGGCGCCTAAGAGGGCCGCGACTGCAACTTGAAGCACGCGAACGAAGGTAAAACGCAGGATGGGCATGGCGCAAACTCTGGGGTGCGAAGGGGCAGGGGGGCGAGCCAACGGGCGGGAGCGCTATGCGCTACTGTAACCGACGCCCCGCCGCGCTCAAGACGGGCGCCGGAAATGGCGGCTTTTTGCTGGAAGGGCTGAAAGCGGCTCGAAGTCGCATCTGCCCCCTCTCCCACCGGAAGAGGGTTGTGGTGAGGGAGAAGCGAATTAAAGCGAGCACCCCAGAGACGACGCGACGAAATAGAAGGCCCTGCCGCGCCGCTTGACGTGATCGCTCGTTCGTCCCGCGCGACGTCCCACCGCTGATCCCGCGCGCTTTACGCGACAGAGCGGAGAGGAGAAAAGGCCGCGCAGAGGGCGCCGCCCTGGGTAACGTTAATCCACTTGAGCCCCAGCGGGGCGGCATAAAATAGCCTGGGGTGAAGCCGGCCGTCAGACCGGCGCAACCCCAGGATCTGACACGAAAAAACCGACGTAAGCCCCAGAGGGGCGAGCCAAGATCTTGAGGAACACGTAAATCGCTCTGACCCGTTCAGTAACCCAAACATGGAGAGGCTTACGCTCAATCTTTTGACCGTACGCGAATTCATTCAGTTTCGTCAACCTTCCCAAGGGAATCTACACTCGGGATCGGCTGCGATCTGCTGGCGGAGTTGCCGGAGTTTCTCATTGATCTTCGCTGCGCGGTCGTCTGCCTTTTTCGCCTCGTCCTCATTGCCGTCCTTCCGCAACGCAATCGCATATTGTTTAAGAACTACTAATAAAGTGGACGATTCAGCGCCTACCCTTTCCTCCTCACGACGAAGCATGCCTTTCCAAGCATTCACCAGGTCCAAATCTCGACCAAAAACCGCGATAAAGCACATTTGTTCAAAGCCCACTGCGGCAATAAATTGCGGTGAATGTTTCTCTGCCAGCACTTGTCGTACATGATCCGCTAGCGCCTCAGCCTCTTCCTTTCTTCCCATTCGTGCCAGCGTGTCCGCCTTGATGACCTCGCCATGCATGGTTTTACCGTCGTGGGGCCCAAAGGCACGTCGCGATAACTCCAGGTAATTTTCAATAACCTTCAGGGCGTCTTCCTTGTTGTCTTTTTCAAGAGATACACGTGCGCGAGCACATAGCAATTCTAGTCTAAGTATATCCTGTGAACCCGAGCTTCGGTCGATGGCTTCGTTTGCCTCATCCAGGCAACGCGCGGCGCCATCCCAGTCTCTCAGTCTATCTAAATAGGATTGCGCGATCTTGGGAGGAGTAGATAAAAAGAGGAACTCCAGACACTTACGTT
>DASXPZ010000835.1:0-7375 GCA_036493275.1 Pirellulales bacterium | reverse complement strand
CCGTCTGGATAATCAGCGGCGTCGAGTCCCTCGAACTTCCACGTCGCCGAGGCGCGCGTTCCACCGTCGATGTAGCTGCGATAGGTCCATTCGTTGCCGACGTTGATTCCCTTGGTGGTCGGCAGGCCGGAGCGATCCTTGAAGCTTAGCGCGCCATAGAGCGGCACACGGGCGTGGAACTGTCCCTGGGGCTCTCCGACGATCAACCGACGATTGGCGCCTTCGCCGCTCGACGTGACCTCGTGCCAGTGCCCCTGCGCGACGTCGGTTCGTCCGACGCCGTCCGAGCCGATCACCACTTCGTGGCGGTGGCCGTGCTGGGCTTCAGTAAAGCCGCTCAGTTCCTCGCCCGCCGCCTGTTCGCCTTCGCCGGCCGAGACCTTGGTCACTTTCAGGTTGCTGAGAGAAAGCTCGTGCGTGTGGCTCAACCCGCGGACGACGAACAGGTAACTGAAGAGGCCCATCGTGGCCAGCATCACGGTGCCGACGAAGGCGAAGCCGAGGATGCGTCCCAGCACAATCTCGCTCGAGCGGACGGGCTTGGTGACGATCGTGTAGATCGTGTGACTCTTGATATCGGCCGGCAGGCTGAAGGCGCTCAAGAACAACGACATGATCAAAATCAGATAGGTTGTCGCCGTCAGCACGAAGCTCAGATAAAGGGGCGCCGGGTCGTGGCTGCGCGGATCGAGAAACCAGATGGCGAAGGCCAGGATTACCAGGTAGACGCCGAGCGCGGCAAAGACGCGCTTCCGCCACGATTCTTTGACGGCCAGTTGAGCCAAGGCAAACACGCGCCGTGGCGACATGCTGCCCAAGTCGCTCGCCGCGGCGACCAGCAGTTTGAAGAGGTTGTCTCCAGCTTTGCCGGGGCCATTCTTCAGCGTGCTGATCAGAAAACCCAACAGCAGCCAGACGAACGCCACGGCGCCAACCACGGCGAGCCAGGTCGGCAGCGCTTCGGCCAGCCATTGCGAGAGGGGAAGTGGATCTGTCTCAAGAACCATGACGACTATTCTAAGAATTAGGTGATAGGGATCGGAGAGACGACTGTCCGGCGGCTGGGTGCTTGCGTCACGGTTTTTCGCTCGCGCGGCGACCGGGTCGAGCTTCGCTATCGCGGACGATCGTCAGAAACAGCTCTTCAAGCGTCGTGGTTGGGTTATCGACGTGAAGCATTTTGCCGTTGTGGCGAGCCACCACGGCCTCGATCTCGGCCTTGGCCTCGTCGCTCAGCGCCGAGGTGCGGATTTCGGTCACGTCCCGGACCTTCAGCAAACTGTCGACCCGACCGAGTTCTTTCAGCTCTCCCTGGTGCAGAATCGCGATGCGGTCGCAGACGTCCTGCACGTCGGCCAGCAGGTGGCTGCACATCAGGACCGTCTTCCCCTCGTCGCGCAATTTGAGAATCAAGTCTTTCATCTCGCGCGTGCCGATCGGGTCGAGCCCCGACGTCGGCTCGTCGAGCACGATTAATTCCGGCTCGTTGATCAGGGCCTGCGCCAGGCCGATGCGGCGCGTCATCCCCTTCGAATATTCTTTGAGCTGGCGGCGCTTGGCCCAGCGCAGTCCCACGCGGTCGATCAACGCCTGCGTCCGCTCTTTACGGACCGAGGCCGGCATGTCGAACAAGCGGCCATAAAAATCGAGCGTCTCTTCGGCGTTCAGGAACTTGTAGAGGTACGATTCTTCGGGCAGGTAGCCGATCCGTTCGTTCTTGCTGACGTCGGTGGCGGGGCGACCGAAGATCAGGGCCTCGCCGCTGGTGGGAAAGAGGAGCCCCAGGAGCAGCTTGATCGTAGTCGTCTTGCCCGACCCGTTCGGACCCAGCAGACCAAAGATTTCGCCGCGGCGGACGGTCAGATCGAGCGACTTGAGGGCTCGCACTTTCTGGCGACCCCAGAAGTCTCGGTAGATCTTGGAAAGATTCCTGGTCTCGATGACCACCTGTTCGTCCTTGGGAGCGGGACGAGGTTGGGGCGCTGTCGCGGCTTCGGGCGGCATGGGATCCCTCTCGCGGTGGATCGGTGTCAGAAGGGGTGCTGGAAAAGACGGAATTCAGACGAGCGTTCCGCAGGCATCGCAGGTAGTTCAGAGCAGATCAGACCAATCCGTCTGGCCTCGATCGAGAAAAGTCCAATCAGATGGCGGCGCGTCCGACTCCACTACGCGGCCGCAGGGTCTAAAGTTCGCCCGGCACAGCAAATGCGCTCTGCCCGGACTCCGGCGGACGCCTTGGGCGCCCATCCGAAGTAGTTGACTATAGCCACAGGCAGCGGGGGGCTTCAAGATGCCCGGCGCCAGTGGGTGAATTGCTCAGCGCGCGAACAGCTCCTCGCCCACGGGCAACCCACGGATCGGTGATCGCCTGGGCGCTATCGCTTGGGCGTCCTGAAATCGATGATTAGCCCACCATCGCTAAAGAATCTGCGTGGTTGGTGAATAGGCGATCCGCCGCGTTCCTCTTATATTGCGGCAATCAAGAGGGCGAAGAGGCCGTGCCTGACGAAAATCATTATTCCCCTGCGCGAGGCGACTGCCGACGATGACCCAACCGATCGATCTCAAGCAGTACATCCGCTCGATCCCGGATTTTCCGAAGCCGGGGATCATGTTTCGCGACATTACTCCCCTGTTGTCGCACCCGGTCGCTTTTCAGGAGAGCATCCGGCGGTTGACTGACCATTATCGCGGGAAAGGAATCGATCTGGTCGCCGCGGCCGAAGCTCGTGGATTTATCTTTGCCGCTCCGCTGGCCCTCGAACTGGGAGCCGGATTTATTCCGGTCCGCAAGCCGGGCAAGCTCCCCTTCAACACCCATTCGTTTCATTACGAGCTGGAATACCGAACCGACACGCTCGAAATCCATAGCGATGGAGTGATCCCCGGGCAACGCGTCCTGTTGGTCGACGATCTGCTTGCGACCGGGGGAACCATCGAGGCCTGCTGTCGGCTGATCGAGCATGCCGGAGGGATTGTTTCCGGTTGTGCGTTCTTGATCGAGCTGAAAGACCTTAAGGGCGCCGAACGGATTGCGAAATACGAAACCTTCAGCCTGCTCCAATACGATTGAGCGATGGTGGACACGGCTGGCGGTTGAACTCGGCGGAACATAAAGTTTCAGACAACAGTAACGCGGGAGGAGCTGCGATGCGCGTCATTCGGTCGATCTTCGCTGGCGTTGGCCTATTGCTCATCGGCCAGGCGATTGGCTGCAATAGCCACAAGCATGATTTGGACGTGGTCGCTTACGCGGCGCTCGATCGCGGGTTCGTGGCGCCGATCTTCGACGACTTCAAAGCCGAAACCGGCGTCACCGTGCTCGCCAAGTACGACACCGAGAGCACCAAGACCGTCGGCCTGGCCGAAGCGATCATTCAAGAGGCCAAACGGCCGCGCTGCGACGTGTTTTGGAACAACGAGATCTTGCACACCATCCGACTGGAGCGGTTAGGGCTGCTCGACGAATATCATTCGCCCGCCGCCGACGATTTCCCCGAGATGTATCGCTCGCCCAAAGGCGCCTGGCACGCGCTGGCCGCCCGCGCGCGGGTGTTGATCGTGAACACTGAGAAAGTGTCGGGTGAAAAGCTTCCGCGGTCGATTCTGGATCTGGCGTCGCCGGAGTGGAAAGGGCAGGTGGGGATCGCCAAGCCGCTGTTTGGCACCACGGCCACGCACGCGGCCTGCTTGTTTGCCACCTGGGGAGACGACAAGGCGAAAGAGTTCTTTCGTACCCTCAAGGCGAACGACATCGAGATCTGCGCCGGAAACAAGGCGGTCGCCGTGGCGGTGGGCGCCGGAAACCTGGCGTTCGGCTTGACCGACACCGACGATGCGATCGACGAATTAGATAAGAAGCATCCCGTCGCGATCATCTATCCCGATCAGCTCCCCGACCAGCTCGGCGCGCTCTTCATCCCCAACACGGTGGCCATCATCAAAGGCTGCCCCCATCCCCCCGCGGCGCGGCTGCTGGTCGATTACGCTATATCGCCCGAGGTCGAAGAGCGTCTGGCGACGGGGATGAGCGCGCAGATCCCGCTCGGTTCGCGGGCCAAGGCGGTGTCGCGCTTGCACCTTCCACCAGGGCTACGCCAGATGCAAGTCGACTTCGGCGCGGCGGCGGACGCCTGGGAAAAAGCCAAGACGTTCTTGAGCGACGAATTCGCACGCTAGGCGGGATGATTCACTCTCCCACACTAACCCGAAGCGCCAGCGAGGGCCTGAAGCGGGCTTCGCCCTCGCTGGCGCTTCGGGTTAGTTTTTGTCTGCTCGCTCGCGTTTCGGACGCTAGCACGGTCCAGCTCGGTTGGCTTTTCTCGCGCGGCGCTGTAACAACTGTGCAGCGTGATTTGAAAATCCGACTTGGAGGACCGCGCACGATTGGTTAGGCTTTGCAAACCTTACAAGGGCGCCCGCCAGGCCCACTGAAGATTTCCCGATCGTTTCCCACCACCGTAGACTCGAACGCCATAAGGGCTTTCGAGCGATCCGCGACCTGACGAGCAACCGAGAGTTGAAGAGTTCGGCCTGAGATTTGCTTCCTCCGCCGACCGCCTTCGCCTTTCGCCACATGGATGCGGCCCGCAATTGCCGAAGGCGCCAAGGAGGTTGAGCATGGACGCTCGCATGATTCTAGTTCGCGCTGTTTTGATCGCCGCTGCGCTCTCGTCGCTGGGCGCCAGCTACCGGACTCAAAACTTCGTCATCAACGCCCCCACGCAGCACGCCGCCGAGCAAATCGGCAAGAGCGCCGAGAAATATCGCCACGATCTGGCGGTACTGTGGCTGGGCAAAGCGCTTCCCAACTGGCAACAGCCCTGTCCGATCACCGCGCAAGTGGGCGAAACGATTGGCGCCGGCGGGGCCACCAGCTTTGTCTTCGATCAAGGGCAGGTCTTCGGCTGGACCATGAACATCCAGGGCTCGCTCGAACGCATTCTCGATTCGGTGCTGCCGCACGAAATCACGCACACGGTCTTTGCCGATCACTTTCGTCGTCCGCTGCCGCGTTGGGCGGACGAAGGAGCCTGCACCACGGTCGAACATGTCAGCGAGCGGACCAAGCAGCAGCAAATGCTGATTGCGTTTCTGCGCGAGAAGCGCGGAATTCCATTTCAATCGATGTTCGCCATGAAGGAATATCCGCGCGATGTGTTGCCGCTGTACGCCCAAGGACATTCGCTGGCCTCTTACCTGATTCAGCAGGGCGGCCGCCACAAATATCTGAACTTCATCGGGACCGGCATGAGCACCGAGCAATGGGGCAAGGCGCTCGATCAGTACTACGGCGTCGCCAGTCTTACGCAATTGCAAGACAAATGGCTGGCCTGGGTTCGACAAGGGAGCCCGGCCATCAAGCCGCCGGCGCCGGAACAACCAACGCCAGGCCCGGCTAGCACGCAATTGGCTTCGACGGGCCGTCGCCCGCGCCCTGAACCGAACTTGATCTATCGCGGCCAAAGCGTCGATCCGCCGGTGGCGGCGAACGCTCCCGCGACTGCTGGCGGCAACGCGAACGTCAACGCAGTCGCAGACGTCGCGGCTCCGGCCGGCACTGGCCTCGCGCCTCCGCCGTTCGAGCAGGGACTGGTGCCGGTGGTTCCCGTGGCGATGGTCGCTGCGGCGCCAGTCGCGGCAGTCATGCCCGGCCCGGCCGATCCCTATGCGGCCGAAGCGCCTCGACCGGGTCCCGCTCCCTGGAACCTCGCTTCCGCGCGATCTGGCGGCTCGGCGTTTAACCAAAATCCTCGCCCTCAGCCGGTTCAACCTGGTAGCCAGGTCATCATGGAGTGGGACCAAGGGGTCGCGGCGAATCCTTCCGGCGCGAAAGCTCGTAGCGTGCCGACGGCCTACACTCCCTCGGGCGGCAGCGTTTACGGCGCGCGCCCGGCGCAAGGACCGGCTGGTCGATAGAAAACTTCTCGCTTGAAATCCTTCTCGCGCTTTCACGCCCGTTAGGGGACCATGGCTCGGGTGAGATGGAAGAAGATGGGGGCGGCGAAGCAGATCGAGTCGATCCGGTCGAGCACGCCGCCGTGGCCGGTGACCAGGGTGCCGTAATCCTGCACGCCGCGGTCGCGCTTGATGGCCGACATCGTCAGCCCGCCGAAGAAACCCATCGTCGTAATCACGAACGACATGCCGGCCGCTTGCCAGATTTCCTGGAATGGCGTAGCCCACCAGAGGGCCGCGCCGAACATCGTCGCGCAGCCGGTGCTGACCAAAAAGCCTTCCCAAGTGCGGCTGGCGCTAATCGCCGGGGCGATGACGTGGCGACCAACGAATTGCTCGGCCGCGTAATGCAACGCGTCGCCGATCGTCACGACCAGGATGAAAAACAGCAACAAGCTGGCTGGTTCTTCCACCTCCAGCGTCAACAGCGCCGGGGCGTAGCTCAGGCAGTAGACGCAGATCATCAGTCCGGAAAAAATCTTGGCGCAGCGCTCCAGGTAGCGCTTATAGTCTCCGGCGATCGCCATCAAGATCGGGATCGTCAAAAAGGCATAGACCGGAATCACGATGCTGTAGAGCGAGTACTTGTCCATCCCCACCAGCACATACTGCACGGGCGTGAACAAAAAAACGAGCGCCAGGGGACGATGATCCGAGTGCCGCGTGGGCGTGAGCGTGATGAACTCGCGCAGCGCCCAAAACGACAGCCCGCCAAACAGGATCACCGTCGCGTTCTGCCCCAGCATAAAGGCCACAGCCAGCACGCTGCACATCAACCACCAGGCGCGTATGCGCAGGTTAAACTGATCGATCACCGCCAGATTGAAGCGCGGGTCGGCCTGTCGCTTGAGCAACTGCCCGATCCCGGTGGCCATGCCCAGCAGAACGACGACGCTGCCGATCAGGATCAGCGTGATCGGCGGATCGACATTGATAAGGTTGAAGTTCATAGATCCTTCAGGCGGCGCACGGCCTCGCGGGCTCGGCGGAGAAATTCGACTTTCGGCTCTTTGACCTCAAGCCAGATAGGCGGCCCAAAAGTAATGCAGCTTAACAGCGGCAACGGCAGAAACTCGCCGCGCGGCAGCACGCGGTTGACGTTATCGATATGGACCGGCACCAGCTCCAGGTCGGGTCGTTTTTTGGCCAGATAGTACAGCCCGCTCTTGAACTCGTCCATTTCCGTGTTGGTATTTCTGTGCCCTTCGGGAAAGACGATCAATGACTGCCGATCGCCGATCGCTTTTAGCATCATGTCGACGGGGCTTTGATGAACTTTGATTTCCTTGCGGTCGATCAGCAAGGCGTCGAAAACATTGATGGCGATGTAGCGGCGCACCCAGCCTTTTTCCCAGTAATCTTTGGCGGCGACAGGTCGGGTGAGATTTCGCACGTTCGAGGGGAGCGAAGCCCATAG
>DASXPZ010000834.1:0-6873 GCA_036493275.1 Pirellulales bacterium | reverse complement strand
CGTCCTGGCCTGTCAGCGTTAGCTTGAACGGCTCTCGGCCGGCCAGACCGGCGTCGTCTTGCCACTCGAACTGAACCACGCGCGAGCCATTGACGTGGACCGCCGGGCTGGCGATCTTCTGACCTTCGGGCGGCTGCGACTGACCGTCTACCGTGGCGGTGGCCAGGGCGCGGGTGGCGGTGGCGGTGAACTTCACATCGCTCCCTTTGACGAGCGAAATCACGCCGCCGCGGACGTCTTTATGCAGCGGCTTCTCGCGGCCGAGATATTTGGGAAGCGAGTAATCGGCCACGATCGCGGTCAATTCCGGGCGCATCCTCGGTTCGACCGGGACGTGCTTTCGCGCGTCGCCAACGCGCACATGGAGCGTGCCCGGCTCAAGTTGCGGCGGCAGCTCGAAACGGTATTTATCTTCGGCCAGCGGTGCGGCCAATGGGGGCTGGTTTTCCCAACGCACGGCCGCTTCTTCGGGGCGCGAAACCGTCGATTCATCAAGCTGCAGCGCCAACTCGAACGCTTCGCCATGCGGCACGACCAGCAGATCGGGCAAGGGCCCGACGACCGTGAACGTATATCGTGGCGCGTCACTCCAGGGGGCCAACAGTCGCGTCCAGGCATTGCTTGCCGCCTGCGGAAAGACGATGGCTAGCGCCACAACGGCCACCAGCGGCGCAGCCACCAGGCCGGCCCAAAGTTTATGGCGAGGATTCGGCACCGCGTCCGCAAGATCGCGCTTGCCGGCGTCGCGCGAGACTTGCTCGATGGCCGCCTGCACCAGGACGCGCGAGCGAGCTTGTTCCGAATCGTTGTGCGCGAGCTCGATGATGCCTAACAGCTCATCGCCGAAGTGGGGATAGCGGCGCGCGAGCAATCGGGCAAGCTGCTCAAGCTGGCGCTGCTTCCAGATCCAGCGGTGCATGGCCACCGGAATGACGGCGAACGCCAGGACGCAGGCGCCGAACAAGACGTAGCGAACGCTATCCGGCGTATCGAACGCTCGATCGACCGCGAATAGCAGCAGGAATGCGGCCAGTACGCCGAAAAAGGCGCCCAGCACCGCCTCGGCCATTTTGACCCGGCGCACACGAAGACGGAACGCATGAAGCTGAGATTCAAGCGACTCAGGCAGCCGCAACGAGCTCTGCGGTGGAACGAAGCTCATACATCCCTCCTGAAAGTGTTTTCGATCGTCAACGCAATTCCTGCGAAGGACGCGAAGAATAAGACGTAACGCGACTTGCCAGAGTTCCGTTAAAGCTCAATAGTGGCCTCTCAAACCAGTCCGACCATTTTCCGACCCGCCCAAAAAACTCCCATCAATACGATCAATACCCCCGCCGGAACCGGGTGGCTCCAAAGTTGCACGTGACGAACGCTGGCGGCGGGTTCCGGCAGCGCGGCGATCGCGCGGACGACTTCGTCGATCTTTTCCGGCTCAATCACTTTGCCATTGGTGACCCGCGCGATCTCTTCGAGGACTTCGCGCCGGGCCGGCCGTCCCATTCGCTCATTGACGCCCCCTTGCACGAAGAACGACGTTTCGAGCGTGGCGCCCGTTTGCTTGCAAGAGAGGACGACTTCGTGCTTGCCCGGCTCAGCGGTGCGGAAACGTCCGTCGAACGTGCCCCACTCTTCGCCGGCGGAGTTCAAGCGGACGATTTCCGACTTGCCCGAGGGCGCCGTGATGCGGGCCGTGACTTCGCCATGCTGCAACGGCTCGCCGCTACGTTCCATGACGTTGGCGTGGATGCTGAGCGTCTGCCGAACTTGCGGCTGATCGGGGGTGTAGTAGAGCCGCATCGTTTCGCCCTTGGCCATGTTGCGCTGGTAAGCCATCCAACGCACAACCTGGCCCCAAAAACGGTAGTGGTACTTGTCTTCTACACCCTTGCGCCAGCGCCAAGCCCCGTCGGTGCCCATGAACAACACTTTACCCGATCCAAAAGTTCGCGTCACCAGCAAGGGGAGCCGGCCATACTCGTTGCTGGCGTCTTTATGGACGCAAAGGACCTCGGCGCCCGGTTTTGCCCTGGAAATGGGGGCATACCACTGAAAGCCGGGCAGCCCCTCCCAAACGTCGATATTATCGTCCTGGGTGTCGGCCAGCTTCGTGAGCACGCTACGGCGGCCCAGTTCCGTCAGCTCGAAATGACTTGGCGTGCGCGATCCCCAACCGCTCGGCTGGGCCGGATCGAGCGCCACGGGACAAAGATCTCCAAGCTCCGTTTCGAGCAGTGAGAGCTGCCGTCCTTGCGAGCCCGGCATAAACACCAGGCCGCTCGCCTGATGCTCGACGATACCCTTCAGCAGACGGCAATGCTCTGGAGTGAGCTGGCCATCGTCGAGCCCGACATCGCCCAAAAAAACGACGTCGAACTTCGATAGTTCTTCGAGCTTGTCGGGGAATTGCTTGATGTAATCCTTGTTGCCGCCGCCCACCTTGGCCAATCCTGGCTGGAACAACAGGCATGAGACGTCGACGCCCGGATCGCGCGAGAGGGCGTTTCGCAGGTAGCGGTATTCCCAGCGCGGGACCGATTCGACCACCAGCACGCGCAGTTTTTCTTCGCGGATCGAGATCGGCGCCGTCAATTGATTGTTATCCGTGAGCAATTCATCGCCGTGGGCCGGCACCTTGAGCTTGAGGGTAAAGTCCCCCGTCCCCTTTGGCTTCCACATCACCCAATCGGTCGTGCGTCCCATCGGCGCGACGCGAATGTCTTTGGTGACTTCGTCGCCGTCAGACGTGCGCAAGGTGACGGTTGTCGCGTATTCGCGCGGCAGCGAGCTTTCAATCGTCAGCGGAATCCGCACGCTCTTGCCGGTGATGCCGAACGTCGGCGCGTCAAGGCTCAATAGCTCCACGTCAGGCATGCGGATCGGACTGCCGACCGGGACCGTAAAGACCGGAATCCCCTTCAGCCGCAGCCGTGCGGCGGCCTGCACCGGCGGTTGTCCTTCGTTCCAATCGCCGTCGGAAGCAAATACGATTCCGCGGAGGTTGGGATAATCTTCCATCGCCTTGGCGAGCGCCGCGTTCAGGTCACTTCCTTGTCCGGCGGCCGGCCCGCTGAAGGGCTCAATGGCCACTTGCAGATCTTCTGTCAATGCGCGCCACGGCGCCGGGTCCGCGAGCGGGGCGATCGCCTCACTGCGCCGCGCGCGGCTGGTCGAGCTCGGGCCGGAATTCGTGACGTCCTGCGTCGCCATGCTGGGCGAATTGTCCCACAGAACGGCGATTGTCGGCTTTTCTTCAGGGCGATACGTTTCGACCCATTCCGGCTGGTTATAGAGGACGATCGCCAGGCAGACGATCGTCAGCCGGAGCGCTTCGAGCAGCCCTTGCGACGCACGATATCCGCTCCGCCGCCAAGAGATAAAGCACAATGCGGCGGTGGCCAGCGCCGCCAGCGACGACACGATCAGCGTCGTGGGAGTCCAGACGAACGTCAGAGCCTGCGAAACGTTCATGCCGCGCCTCCGGTCGAGCGCACGGGGCGCGATAGGCACAACACCGCCTCGAACAACATGGCGACGATCATCGCGATCAGGAACATCCGCCAGATTTCTTGCACCAGCGAGCCGGCGCCGTCGGCCTGATCGTCGACGCGCGAGAAATCGAGCCCTCGGAATAATTCTTCGACGCGACGATCGACCAGCACAGGCGCCTGATCCTCGGCCGCGGCTCGATTGACGGCCAGCAAGCGCTCGCCTGCTTCGTACGCCCCCTGATGAAACGGATATTCCGTCGATAACGCGCCCTCCGGCGCGGCCAGCCCTTGCCAGGTCGTGGCGTCGTCGTCTTTGGCTTCGCCGGCGACGAGTTGGCGAGTCGTGCCGAGCACAGCGGCGCCGTCGGCAATCGCCCGTTGCACCAGCACGTAGAGCACCACTCCGTTATTGGCAAGTGACGAATCAGCCGCCGCCGGCGTGGTAGCGCAGAAGTAGACGCCGCCGCGATTCGTGGCGACCCTCGCCAACAGCGGAGCCCCGCCGCGCAGAACGGCGAGCGGCGTCAACTCGCCGGCCAGCTTGCAATAACCCCTGATTTCTAACTTGCCGACCGGCAGTGGCGCGCCGCTTTGCGTTTGCGATAACAAATCCGCGTCGCCGCGCCAATTATCGACCGGAACTTCCTGAGGGCTCTCAACCCAAGTCTCCCAGCGGACGCCGAACATCTCGGCCGACGTCGGACTACGCGGCGGAAAGAAAATCACCCGCCCGCCCCGTTCGACAAATTCCTGAATCAATCTCGCGGAGTCCCCTTCGGGCAAGGCGGCTTGCCAGAGGACGAGCGCAATCTGATCCCATTCGACGTTGGCCAATTGGTCCACGTCGATCGCTTCGGCCGAAGAAGGGACTTTGGGATCCGACCCGACGGCCGCCGCCAACCGCAACGGCTGCGCCGACTGCGGTTCATCGGCCACGACGATCGTTTTGCGCGGCGCCGGCTGGTCGAAGACGAAAAAGAACTGATTGTCGGCCAGGTTCGCGTCGGCCGGAATCGACACCCGCCCCCAGCCGCGCTGGCGCGTTTTTTCGATCGGGATGCGATGCTCTTTTAACGTGAATTCGGCGCCTTCCATCTCGACCGATAGCTCCGAACGGGCGCCGTCGATCTCGAATTGAATCGGGATCGTCTGCCTGCCGCCGGCCCCGCCCGGCGTCGCGCCTTCGCGAACGATGCGGAGCGAAACCAGCAGGTCGGCGCCGTCCCCCGCGACTTGCCGGCGGACGTCGGTCACGCGCAGCGCGAGGTTGCTCTCGGGCGTTTGCGGATAGGCCAATAAATAAAATCGCACACTTTGAGGAAACTGACCGAACGTCTCGCGCAGCGTCTGCCAACGTCCGCTGTCGCTATTCCAATCGTTTTCGCGGAGGTCGGAACAGATCCAGATCTCGGTGCGGCCCGATTGATTGGCCGCGATATAGTCGTGCGCGGCGCCAAGCATCGCCGGCAGATCGGCCGACGCGCTCACGCTCTCGGTGGCGGCTGATTGAACGAGCGCCTCGGCCGAATCGAGCTCGATCGGATGTTGCATGGTATTTTCGATCAGCACCAGACGGCCGGGTCCGAGCATACCCAGCGTTTGCGAAAGCTGGCGTCGCGCGGCTTCGAGCTTGCTCTGCGCCGCGCCGGCGCCGCTTTGCTGCATGCTGGGTGAGCGATCCAACAGGACAATCGTCGTGTCGGGTCGTCCTCCGGCGGTCAGCCCTAACCAGCCGCTGGCCAATGGCCGGCTGATGGCGAAGATCAACCCTGCGATCGCCAACATCCGCATCGCCATAATCAGCCATTGCCGCAGGCGCGAATAGCCGCGCGACATCCGATTGGCCGCCAGCAGAAACATCATGGCGCCCCAGCGGATCGACTGATAGCGCCGCTGGTTGATCAGGTGAATAATGATCGGCAGCGCCACCAGGGGCAGGCCAATCAACAGGAGTGGATGCAAAAAGCTCATCGCACGCCGCTCGCTCGCGTTCGACCAATTAAGAAACGCATCAAGACCTGCTCAAAGCTCTCATCGATCGACACGCGGTGGTAATCGACCGAAGACGCCAGCACCACTTGTTTCAATCGCACCAGGTATTCGTCGAGCGCCTTGAAATAACGATCGGCGATCTCGTTGGGCTCGGCGAAGATCGCCGGACCACCCTCCATGTCCAAAAACCGCATCGGCCGCCGGAAGCTGAAAGCCACTTCGGCTGGGTCGAGCAGATGAAACGCCGCCACGTCGTGCTTGCGGAACCGCAGATGTTGTAGCGCTCCTTCCAGCAGATCGGGCTCAACGAATAAGTCCGAAATAATCACGACCAGCGCCCGCTGGGCCACGGTCTCGGCAATCTCGTGCAAGACTTCCGCGATCTGCGTCTCCCCCTTGGGGCGCGACTCTTCCAGCACGTCGAAGATGGTTGAGAGGTGGGCCGGATTGCGCCGCGGCGGGATATTGCGCACGATGCCTTTGGCGACGCAGGCCAGGCCCACGGCGTCTCCTTGCTCGAGCGCCAAATAGCCGAGCGAAGCCGCCAGACGCCGCGCGTATTCCATCTTTGTGACGCCGGTCGAGCCGAAATCCATTGAGCCGCTGGTGTCGAGCACCACGCACAGCCGCAGATTGGTGTCGGCCTCGAACTCCTTGACGTAAAATCGGTCGGTTCGGCCGAAGGCCCGCCAATCGAGCCGGCGCAGGTCGTCCCCCGGCACGTACTTTCGATATTCGGCAAACTCGACGCTCGACCCGCGATGGGGGCTGGCGTGCCGCCCCGACACGTTCCCCAACATCGGCCGGCGCGCGAAGAACGGCACGCTGGAGAGGCGGGCCAGCGCCGCGGCGTCGAGAAAGCTGCGGGGTTTATGATCCGGAAACATCAGGTCACAACGCTGTTTGGAATGGACGGTCGGCCAATCTTCGCACGCTCAACCCAGGCCTCGAAAAAACTGGCGAATCAGTTCTCGACGTTCGACTCCTGGACCAGCCGGGCGATGATCGCCTTGGCGTCGATCCGTTCAGACTGCGCCGTGAAGGTAGTAATGACGCGATGGGTGAGGACCGGCGAGGCGACTTCCTGCACGTCTTCGAGCCGCACCATGTAGCTACCCAACAGGGCGGCCCGAGCCTTGGCGCCCAGAATCAGGTTTTGCACGGCGCGGGGACCGGCGCCCCAGGCCACCAGCGGCTTGATCCAGGCAGGCGCCGTGGGGCTGGTCGGACGGGTCTGCCGCACGAGCCGCGCGGCGTACGTATAAATATGGTCCGGCACCGGGACGCGACGCACCAGGTTTTGGTACTCGATGATCTTGTCAGCGGCCATCAAATGAGCCAATTCCGGCAGCGCGTCCCCCGTCGTCGTGCGCGCGATCTGAATTTCTTC
>DASXPZ010000833.1:0-7372 GCA_036493275.1 Pirellulales bacterium | reverse complement strand
GCAACGGTCGAGTTAACGCCCGAGGGCGACTCGGTCGTTTGCCCGCACTGCCAGACGAACATTCCTTCGGCCGCGGGGGGATGGAGCGATTCCGAGCTGAAGCGCTGCCTGATCTGCGGCAGCGGCGACTTGTTTGTGCGGAAAGATTTTCCACAGCGTCTGGGGTTGGCGATTGTCGTTGGCGGGCTTTCGCTGAGCTGCGTCACATGGTTTTTTTATCAGACCTATCTCACGTTCGCCGTGCTGTTCGTGTCGGCGCTGGCCGACATGGCGTTGTTTTTGATCGTCGGCGAAAGTGTCGCCTGCTACCGCTGCCGCGCCGAGTATCGCGGTCAGCCCGAGGCGTTGAAGGAGCACGGCCCGTTCCAACTGGAAACGCATGAACGTTACCGTCAACAGGCCGCGCGGCTGAAACAGTGAACGCGCCCCGGTAAAGTCGACACGCCCAGAATGTTTCTGTTGGACCGCGGCGCCGGCCGCAACCGATCTCCGCGTCATCAACTCCCTGCCGCCCGTGGCTGACAGCGGATTCAATGGACGAACAGCGCACGAGAATCCAGGACGATGTGCGAGGCTTGATCGCCGGCGAAATCCGTTGCGATGACGTCTTTCTGCAGCTCTACGCCAGCGACGCCAGCTTGTATCAGATCAAGCCGCTGGGCGTCGTGCGGCCTCGCTCCGCGGCCGACGTCGCCGCTTGCGTGAAATACGCTGGCGAAAACTCCATCCCCGTTCACGCCCGTGGAGCCGGCACCGGCCTGGCGGGCGAATCGCTCGGGCCGGGACTGGTGCTCGACTTTTCGAGCCATTTTCGTCGCATACTGGACGTCGGAGCGGACTGGGTGCGCGTGCAGCCCGGCGTGGTTCACGAACGATTGAACGCCTTCTTGAAGCCTCAAGGTAGGCTGTTCGGCCCCGACCCGGCGATGAGCAACGTCACCACCATGGGGAGCGTGATCGCGCTCGACGCCGCTGGCAGCCACTGGCTTCGCTATGGCTCGGCCCGCTCGAACATTCTGAAATTGAAACTGGTGCTGGCCAGCGGCGTCGAATTGGAGTTCGGCCGCGAGCAACTCATCGATGGGGCCAGCAACGACGCCGATCCCGTCAAACGCGAGCTGATCAATCGCCTGGTGGAACTGCTACGCCGCAACGCGCGGTTGATCGCGACGCGCCAGCCCAAAAGCCAGGTCAATCACGCCGGCTACGCGCTGGCGGACGTGCTGAGCGAGAAGTCGATCGATATTCCGCGGCTCCTCTCGGGAAGCGAAGGCACGCTGGCCCTGATCACGGAACTGACCGTGACGACGCATCCCCTGCCGAAGCATCTGGGGACGACGCTCTTATTCTTCGATCGATTGGAGAGCGCCGCCCGCGCGGTCGAGGAGATCTTGCCGTTTCATCCTTGCGCGTGCGATCTAATGGATCGCCGGCATCTGAGCCTGGCGCGCGAGAGCGACGTCCGCTACGACCTGATGATTCCGGCCACGGCCGAGGCGCTGTTGCTGGTTGAACTGGAAGGAGACGATCCGCTCGAACTGCGCGAACGGATGCGGCTGATGACCGATCGCGTGCGGCGGCGCAAGCGTCTGGCGTTCGAATCGCGCGCCGCGTTCAGCCAGTCCGACATGGATCTTGCCTGGCGACTGGCGCAAAAAGTTGTGCCGACGCTTTATCGGCTGAAGGGCTCGACGCGCGCGGTGCCGTTCGTCGAAGACATCGCCATCCCGCCCGCCGCGCTGGCGGAGTTTTTGGTCGAAATGCAAAACGTGCTCAAACGCCGGCAAGTCACGGCTTCGTTGTTCGGCCACGCCGGGCACGGCCAATTGCATATCCGACCATTTCTCGACTTGAACGATCCCGAGCATGTGCGCGCTATGTCTGGCCTGGCGAGCGACTTGTACGAGGCGGTGTTCCGCGTCGGCGGCACGATCAGCGGCGAGCATGGCGACGGGCTGAGCCGGACGCAATTTGTCGAGCGGCAGTACGGAGAGCTGTATCCGGTGTTTCGCGAGGTCAAGGCGATCTTCGATCCGCGCAACGTCTTCAATCCGGGCAAAGTGATCCGTGATCCGATTGTCGATCGTCCCGCGCCGATGCCGCCGTACCTGGAAGACCCGCGCCCGGCCGGCGACGGCGCTGATTTGATGACTCAGAATCTCCGTCCGCCGCTTCCGCCCGAGGCGCTGATCGAGGCGCCTGCTGAAGAGGACGAGACGTCCCACAACGGAGCTGCTACGAAACTGGTCTCGCTCGAATTGCAATGGAGCGTTGCCGAGATGGCCGACGTGGCGACCAACTGCAACGGCTGCGGCGCGTGCCGCGCGCAGGACCCCAGCGTGCGGATGTGCCCGATCTTTCGCTTTGCCCCGTCGGAAGAAGCTTCGCCGCGAGCCAAGGCAAATCTGATTCGCGGCGTGCTGACCGGGCAACTCGATCGGGCGACGCTCGCCTCCGACGAATTCAAGACCGTGGCTGATCTTTGCGTCAACTGTAAGATGTGCCGCCAGGAATGTCCCGCCGGCGTTGATATCCCCAAACTGATGATCGAAGGCAAGGCGCAATACGTGGCGCTCAACGGTCAGGGATTTCACGAATGGGCCCTTTCGCAGCTCGATTTGTTCGGCTCCTTGGGCGGGCTTCTCAGCCCCTTCGCCAACTGGGCCATTCGCAATCGGCAAGCCCGCTGGGTGGTCGAAAAAGTCCTGGGCATTGCGCAGCGCCGCAAGCTCCCTCGTTTTGCCGCGCGCAATTTCATGCGTCGCGCCACGCGCCGTCGCCTGACGCAGGCGTCGCGCCGCAGCGGGCGCAAGGTGCTCTACTTCGTCGACAGTTATGCCAATTTCAACGATCCCCAATTGGGCGAGGCCCTGGTGGCGGTGCTCGAACACAACGGCATCGCCGTCTATGTGCATCCCGATCAGCGCGCCAGCGGCATGGCGATGGTCTCGCGCGGGGCGATCGAAACGGCCCGCAAGGTCGCCAGCGAAAACGTGCGTGTCCTGGCCGAAAGCGTTCGCCAGGGTTACACGATCGTGGCCAGCGAGCCTTCGGCCGCCCTTTGCCTGTCGCAGGAATATCCGCTGCTGCTCGATGATGACGACACTCAACTGGTGGCCAAGAACACCAGCGAAGCCTGCCATTTTCTCTGGCAATTGCACCTGACCGGCAAGCTGCAACTCGACTTCAAACCAATCAACGCCTCGGTCGGCTATCATCAACCGTGCCATCAAAAAGCGCTCTCGGGCGGCTCGCCGGGCGAGAACCTGTTGCGGCTGATCCCCGGCCTGGCCGTGCAACGCGTGGAGCGCGGCTGCTCCGGCATGGCGGGCACGTACGGACTGGCGCAAAAGAACTATCGCAATAGCCTGCGGGCTGGATGGGGGTTGATCTCGGCGGTGCGCGATGGCGACTTTCAGGCCGGCGCCACCGAGTGTTCCGCCTGTAAAATGCAAATGGAACAAGGCGCTACCAAGCCCACGATTCATCCCCTCAAGCTGCTGGCCCTGGCCTACAGCGTGATGCCGGAGATCGCCAGCCTGCTGACGGCGCATAGCGAGGAACTGGTCGTCACATGATCGTTCGCGTCAGATTATTTGCCGTGGCTCGCCAACTTGCGGGAAAGGAACTGGTTGAAGTTTCGCTTCCGAGCGGGGGCACGATTGCGCAGCTCC
Organism: Pirellulales bacterium; assembly: GCA_036493275.1. Taxonomy (GTDB): domain Bacteria; phylum Planctomycetota; class Planctomycetia; order Pirellulales; family JACPPG01; genus JACPPG01. The sequence goes on along the minus strand of DASXPZ010000833.1, from coordinate 3,698 downwards.
GCGTGGCGCTGCCGGAACAGTTTCCGGCGCTCGCGCCGCTCGGGCGGGCGGCGATGTTCTCCGTCGGAGCCGAATATGCGGACGATAATACACGGCTCGCCGAAGGCGCCGATGTGGCTTGCATTCCACCGGTCAGCGGTGGTTGATCGTAGATACGGAGAACGCGCGCGTGATCGAACTGACGCATCGCCCGATCGACTCTGCGGAGTTGTTGTGCAAAGTCGGCTCGAATCAAGCCGGCGCGGTGGTCTTGTTTTTGGGCACGGTGCGCGAGATGACCGGCGAGCGCCGCACGATCGCGCTCGACTATGAGTGCTACCCCGAAATGGCCCAGCGGCAATTGGCTGATCTGGAAGCGCAAGCCCGCGCGCGCTGGCCGATCATCGAATGCGCGATCGTCCATCGGCTGGGACATCTGGAATTGGGCGAGGCGAGCGTGGCGGTCGCCGTCAGCACAGCGCATCGCGACGTCGCGTTCGAGGCCGCGCGGTGGTTGATCGACACGCTCAAGCAAGTTGTGCCGATCTGGAAAAAAGAGAACTGGGCCGATGGCGCTACGGAATGGATCCATCCAGGCCTGCCGCCAGAAGCAGAGCGGTAATCGGGATGATCCAACATTACGTCGGGTTTCAACTACGGGACACCACACTAACCCGCCGCGCCAGCTAGGGTTCTTCGCTTTATGATGAATTCGAGACACGTGAGACGTATGGCCATTTCTTCGCTAGTGTGGTCACTCGGTTCTGGGTGGTTGGGTCGACGGCAAGGCCACGTTTACTAAGATCCCTCGCTCGCGCTTCGGGTTGGTGTGCCTTTTCTGCCATAGAGCATTCTGGCGAATCGCCCGAGCTTCGCAGCAGTTGCAAGGCCGCGGGGATTGAGAGAAGATACAACCATGAGCTCCACGGCCACCATCGCCGGACCGCTGGTCGACCGCTTCGGCCGAGTCCATAACAGTTTGCGGATCAGCGTCACCGATCGCTGCAACATCCGCTGCTTTTATTGCATGCCGGCGGAAAATGTCCGTTTCAAACCGCGGTCGGAGCTGCTCACCTTCGAGGAGATCGAACGGTTTGCCCACGTCGCCGCCCGCCTGGGAGTCGACAAGATCCGGCTGACCGGGGGCGAGCCGCTGGTGCGCCATGATTCGGACCAACTGGTTCGCCGGCTCGTTCGGGTCCCTGGCATTGCCGAAGTGGCGCTGACGACTAACGGAATCTTGCTGGCGGAGCAGGCCCAGGCGCTCCGGTCGGCTGGGCTGAGCCGCTTGAACGTCAGTCTCGACGCGCTGGACGCGGAGACCTTCCGGCTGATCGCCCGGCGCGACGGCTTCGAGCGCATTCTGGCCGGCTTGTTCGAGGCGCGGCGCGTCGGGTTCGAGCAAATTCGTCTGAACGCCGTCGCCATTCGCGGCCTGACCGAGGGGCAGATCGTGCCGCTGGCCCGGTTCGCCCGTCAGCATCAATTCGAATTGCGATTCATCGAGTTCATGCCGCTCGACGCCGACGCGGCGTGGGACAACGCCCAGGTTCTCAGCGGTGAAGAAATCCGCCAGGTGCTCTCGGCCGAGATCGCGCCGCTTGTTCCGCTTCCGGTCGTCAACGCCAGCCAGCCGGCGACCGATTACCAGTTTGTCGATTCCGGCGCGGTGGTGGGCTTTATCAACCCGGTCACGCAGCCGTTTTGCGGCGATTGCAACCGGCTGCGGCTGACCGCCGAGGGGCAGATCCGGAACTGCCTCTTTTCGACCGTGGAGTGGGACGCGCGGGCCCTGCTGCGAGCGGGCGGGAGCGACGAAGAACTGGCCGAGCTGGTGCAAGATTGCGTCGGCGCGAAAAAAGCGGGACACGGCATCAACACCGTCGATTTCGTCAAACCCGGCCGGGCGATGTACCAGATCGGCGGTTGAGTCCCGCCGAGCGCCGCCACGCTGGCTTGCTCTCGGCCAGCGGACGTTCGATCCCATCCGTCGGGGGGATTCGCGCGATCTCTGCAACGGCACAAATCGCGAAAATCTCGCCCCGTCCGCCTCGTTTACCCCATAAGGTAAGTTTTAAGCGCCGGCCGCAACTTTCTCGCGGGCGGGTTCACCGGCCTGGCCGATGGAAACAAGGGGCGCTGATGTGCGACTGGTATCGAAGTAAAACGGCAGCGCGACTTAGTCATGTCCATCTTTTGGCGCGTTCATAATGATTTTTTCCGACAAGCGCAGCACTTCCGCGTGCACGACTGGATGATGCTATCGATCCTCGTCCTGACGATCGGATTCTTGTGCTTGCGCGGTTATGGCTCGCGCGCCAAGTTCTAAGCCGCTGATTATCCCACGGCCTCGCCGCGCGGGTAAGAACCCAGAATCTCCAGCCGCAGCGTTTTCTTGCGCAGCGTCGCTAGGGCGCGGCGGACGGCCGGGTCTTGCTCGTGCCCTTCGAGTTCGATGAAGAACAAGTATTCACCCCGCGCGATCGGGAATGATTCGATCCACGTCAGGTTCAGCTTGTTCCGTTTGAAGATCGCGATCGCGTCCGAGAGCGATCCGGGGCGATGGGCGATCTCGAACATGGCCGCCGTCTTGTCCCGTCCGCTCGGCGGAGCGGCGGTCAGACCGATGACGGCAAACCGCGTCATATTCTCCGGGTTGTCTTCGATCTTGGCTGCCAAAACGTCCAGCCCGTAAAAGGCGCCTGCCTGGGCGCTGGCGATGGCGGCCACGCCGTGGGTGTCGCGGGCCTGCTCGGCCGCTTGCGAGGTGCTCGCCACCTCGACCAGCCGAGCCTGCGGCAGATGCCTCGCCAGCCAGTTGCGGCACTGCGAAAGGGCCTGCGGCTTGCTCTGCACTTCCCGCACCTCGCTCGGTTTGCAACGCGCGAGCAGCGTGTGATGAATGTGCAGAGGCACTTCGCTACAAATCCGCACTCGGAGGCGGGTGAACATATCGAGCGTGTCGGCGATGCGGCCGTCCGTCGAGTTCTCGATCGGCACAAGGCCATAGTCGACGTGGCGACGATGGACTTCTTCGAAGACGGCGGCGATGGTCGGCACGGCCACCAATTCCACCCCTTCGCCAAAGCGATGGAGCGTGGCCAGATGGCTGTAGCTGTGCATTGGGCCGAGATAGGCGACGCGGAGCTTCTTTTCGAGCTTTCGGGCGCCGCTGATCACCTCGCGAAAGATTGCCCGCACACTTTCGGCCTCCAGTGGGCCCTGGCTGAGCGTAATCGCGCGTTCGATCACCTGGTCTTCGCGGCCGGGGGAAAAAGTATCCTGGCCGTCGGCCTCTTTCAATTGGGCGATTTCGACCGCCAGGGCCGCTCGCGCGTTGAGCCGCTCGATCAGCTCCTGGTCGATTTCGTCGATCTGGGCGCGGAGCGCCGGCAGGCTCGCCGGCTTGGCTCGTCGGACAGGGCGCGGTTCGCGATGACGCCGTTCTTTGCTCACAAGGACTTTCTGATGGTTAGGCGAAAATCGGGGACTTGCGAGCGCGTGTCGTTTGGCCGCTCGGCTTGGCCGTTGTAGCTGTTCCAAGCCTACCGTGCGGATTCGGGTTCGTAAGGTCGTGGCCTCCCGCCAGGAAGGCGTAATTCTGCCACTTTGGCAGTGATGGATTTCTCGGTCCGATTCGTAAGCTATGCGGTAAAGTTGTAACACGTGATGGCGTAAGGACCTGGAATTTAAGCAGCCGCGCCCCCCATCGGCATGAT
>DASXPZ010000832.1:0-2027 GCA_036493275.1 Pirellulales bacterium | reverse complement strand
CTCACTGGGTGGACGCGTGAACAACTGCGGCGCATGCACCGTGGCCATCGCGGCGACAATTTTCCCCATATCCTTTACCTCGCTATCGATCGAAAGTACGGCCGCGGCTCGCCGCAGCCCTCTAGAATCTTACCTCGGACCAGCGGCAGGGGCGAGATGCCACGTTTCCTACCAACGGTCACACGCCGGATCAGACGCCAGCGCGAATGCGGCTCGATCATCGAACATTTCGGCGCAAGCGTGTCGGAGAGACCGTCCGGCCCACAGGGAGGCAGGCTGAAGAACCCGTTCGTGGTGCCAGAGCCTGGACGTGGCCCTTCTACTCCCTTACTTCATCGACGTACTCGACGCCCAGTTCTTTGAGCTTCGCGCGCAGTCCGTACATGTCGAGCCCCATTTCGCCCGCGCGCAGCTTCTGGCGGTTCTTTTCTTCCTTGTCGACGCGCTGGCGGCTTAGCCTGGCAACTTCGGCTGCCATCTCGCGCGGCACCACTACCACGCCATCTACGTCGCCGACGATGACATCGCCGGGGTGCACGATCGCCCCGCCGCAGTTCACATCGACATTAACCGAACCGGCTGTCGCCTTCACCGTGCCTTGGGCCGAGATCGCTTTTGCCCACACCGGGAAGTTCATAGCGGTCAGATCGGCGACGTCCCGCACACCGGCGTGGATCACAAGGCCCAGAACACCGCGCGCTCGCAGCGATGTAGCCAGCAAATCGCCGAACATACCGTCGGTCGATTCAGAGGTAGTCGTCACCACCAGGACATCGCCCGGCTGACAAATTTCGACGGCCGCGTGAATCATCAGGTTGTCACCGGCCTGAGAGGAGACGGTAATCGCGGGCCCGGCGACTTTCGCGGCCGGATAGATGGGGCGCATGTAGGGCGCCATCAGGCCGGTCCGGCCCTGCGCCTCGTGGACGGTGGCTACGCCTAGCTCTCCGAGAATGCGCACGGCGTCGAGATCAGGCCTGCGAATGTTTCGATAGATTCTCGGCTTCGTTAAATCGGTGGCGCGGCTGGCGCTTTGTGCGGTTTTGGCGGCTTCCATACCCTTCGATGATACTCCGCCAAGCAGTCAGCTCAACAATCCGCCGGGGCTGATCAACATCCGCCGGACTCTGGCTGCGGAGTTTTGTTACGCCACCAGCGCCGCCGGATTGGCGACCGCCATGCGATGGATCTCGTTCTTGCGGAAGCCGGCCTCGAGCAGTCTCTGGGCGAACATGGCGAAGCCCTCAGCCACGCCGGGATTGATGGTCTGGCCGAGGTCCGTCGAAATCAGACAACGCTCCACGCCGACCGCGCGGATGTTCGCGAACGCCACTTCCCACGGAGCTTTGTTGGTGTACGTGGTGGTGAAGCAGTGCTCGATGATCGCACCCAGGTCGGCCAACTCGACCTGCTCTTCCGCGGTGAGACTCTGCGACGGGAACTCGGCGTGGGTCACCATGACTTTTCCGGTGCCCATTTCTCGCGCTGCCTTTACGAGCGCCAGAATCTCTTTGCGTCCTAAATGAGCGGTCGCCAGGATCATGTCATATTTGGCAATGATCTCGATGCAGCGCCGCGTGGCGTCGTTAATCTTGCCGGATTCCTCCAACACCGTTAACGGAGGGGGCGAAATGCCGGTTGCGGCCAGCTCGCGCTGAATCTTGGCCCAAAAGGGAAGCTTGGTGGTTGGTCCGTCCACCCGGCCAGCGGTTTCGTTAGCGGCATCTACCGTCGGAAACCATACGACCTTGTTGCCCGATCGCCCCGCGATCTCGACTGCGACCGGATTCAAACCGCCCACCGAATGATTCAGCGTAATCGCGCCGTAAGCGCTGATTCCGGGTACGGCTTTTGTGACGACCTTGGCTCGCTCCGCGGTGGGGATGTAGTGCGATTTCAGCACGAATCCCTTTAGCTTGTGGGCCAGGAATTCCTTGGCGAGGTCAAGATCGTCGACGCGGCGGGGCACCACGTCCGGTGCGACGTGGACTTGCAGGTCGTAACCGCCCTCAATCGCCTCCCAGGCC
>DASXPZ010000831.1:0-7440 GCA_036493275.1 Pirellulales bacterium | reverse complement strand
CGACAGAGATCCATCCACGTCGGGCAGCTTTTCGCGCAGATAAGCCTCGAGACGGGCGGCGTCGAGCTCTTCTCCCTGGCGGACCGGCTTGGTCTTATCGGCAAATTGACTCACGTCTCAAACTCCGCGGCAGTTCAGGATATCTTCAAACCGTAGCGCCCCAGTACGCGTTTGGCGACCACCATCTTGTGGACTTCGTCGGCGCCGTCGTAGATGCGGGCGCCTCGTTCGTTTCGCAAAAAGGTCGATAACGGCGTGTCGCTGGTCACCCCCAGGGCGCCATGCACCTGGATTGCGCGATCGATCACCCTCAATAGCACGTCGGCCGCCAGGAACTTGATGCACGAGATCTCTTCGCGGGCCTCGGCCATTCCCTGCGTGTCGATCTTCCACGCTGCGTGGAGCACGCTCAGCCGAGCGGCGTCGATCTCGGCCCGGCTCTCGGCGATCCACTGCTGGATGATCTGTTGCGTCCCCAGCGGCTTGCCCGGCGCCAATTCGCGGCTGACCGCGCGGCGGCAGAGCAAGTCGAACGATCGTTCGCAGATGCCGATCCAACGCATGCAGTGATGAATCCGTCCCGGGCCGAGGCGCTCTTGCGCAATGGCGAACCCGGCCCCTTCGGTTCCTAGCAGGTTGGTCGCGGGGACGCGGCAGTTCTTGTAGCGAACCTCGGCGTGGCTGTCGTAATCGTCGCCGGCGTGGCCGAAGAGCTCGATATTACGCACGAACTCGAAGCCGGGCGTTTCGAGCGGCACGATGATCTGACTGGCGCGCTTGTGGGGCGCGGCCTCGGGATTGGTCACGGCCATCACGATGGCGAACTCCGAACCGTCGTACGACGACGTGAACCACTTGTGGCCGTTGATCACGTAGTCGCCGCCGTCGCGAACCGCGGTGGTGTCCATCCACACGGGGTTCGAGCCCGGCCGTTCCGGCTCGGTCATGCTGAAGCAACTACGAATCTTGCCTTCGGCCAACGGCTTGAACCATTTTTCCTTCTGCTCCGGCGTGCCGAACTGCATCAGGATTTCCATATTGCCGGCGTCGGGCGCCTGGCAGTTGAAGCAGTAATGCCCGAGCGTGCTGCGCCCCAGCACCTCGCTCACCAGGCCGTGCTCTTGCAGGCTGAGTCCCATGCCGCCATATTCGCGCGGGATTTGCGGCGCCCACAGGCCCAGCTTGCGGACCTGCTCGCGCTTTTCGCGCAGCTTGGGGACGATGGCCTTGAAGCCGCGGGCCTGCGCCTCGGGCTCCAGCGGATAGACTTCCTGTTCCATGAACTCGCGCATCCGCGCGAGAATGTCTTGCATCTTGGGCGAAACGCCGAAATCCATACCGTCGGTCCTTTCGGAAAGGAGCTCTGGGCTGTGGGCTTGCGAGCCTCCTATCATCGTGGCGCAACTGGGGCCTTGTCCAGCGGCGGAGAGCGGTTTTCGGCGCCGACCGCCACGGGACGAGTCCCTTGCTATTCGACTTTGGCGGGGGGAAATGAGCCACCGAGCACACGGAGGACACCGAGAGGAAGGAAGAGAAAAAAGCAGACCGCACGGACTTCGTTCATACCCCGAATTGGTCGAAACGGCAGCTTCTTCCTCGGTGTCCTCGGAAACCTCTGTGGCCAATCTTGCTGTTAGGCGCCGGAAAAGATGACGCCCCGTGAATATTCGCCACGTCGTTGGCGAACGAACCAACCGATCCCTTGAGGTCCAATGTCTTACGTGCTACTTCGGGCTCAAAGAGCCCGGCTACAGAGGGGCGATTCGCGAGATCGATAAAAGCGCCACCGGTCAGCGGTACGTGAGGTGGTCCGGATGATCCAAATGCGGGAAGGCGTTGTAGCGGCTGAGCGTGAAGCGGTCGCCTGAGAAGAGGAACTCGCTGAACGAGGCGTTGCGGACCATCCAGGCCAGTTGCAATGTCCGGCGATGGTCGAGCGCCAGCGCCCGCTGCATCGCCACCCCCACGGGTCCCCCCGACGTGAAGGCCGCCACCTGTCGACGCGCCCCTGGCAGGCTGACAATCTGCTGATAGGCCGCCTGCGTTCGCTCGCAGAACGTCTCCCACGACTCCACCTGCGGCAGGTCGACCTGGCCGTGGGCCCACATGTCAATCACCACCTCGTACGCTTTTTGGAACGTGCGAAGTTTTTCGGCCTTGTCCGCGGCGTGCTTCACGGCCTGGTAGAGTTCGCGAATGTGGGCGTGACGTTCTACCAAACCAGGGAGCGCCTGCTTGAGGACCTCTTCGGCCTGATATTCGTCGAGCCCCGGCAGCACAACCGGCGTCGGCCAGAACAGCCCTCGCTCGGCGAACGCCTCGCCCACCAGGCGCGCGGTGTCGACGTGGCGGCGACAGGGGCCGCAGAAAACGGCGTCGAACGTCACGCCCCGCTCGGCCCAATACTGGCCCAAGCGCAGCGATTGCGTCTCGCCGATCGGCGAAAGCTGATCGTAGTTCTCCTCGAAGAACGACGCCTGGCCATGACGAACGACGAAGAGGTTGCTCATGAGCGGCCAGGTTCCGCGGTTCGTATGGCGAACACCGAGTTTGCGCTCTTAACTTGTTTGGGCGCTTAGATCGTGTGGCCGCCGTCGACCAGGTAGACTCCGCCGGTGCAATACGAGCCGGCCGCGCTCGCCAGAAACAGGGCCATCGGCGCGATTTCGTCGGGCGTGGCCATCCGCCCCAGGGGCAACTGCCCTTCGAAGTGCTGCAAATTCGAGGGGTCTTGCCAGAGGGCGGCGCTGAACTTGGTCTTCACCAGGCCGGGACAGATGACGTTCACGCGAACGCCGGCCGCGCCCCACTCGGCCGCCAGCACTTTGGTCAGGCTGATCAGCGCCGCTTTGCTGACGCTGTAGATGCCCAACATCGGCTCGGGGCTGACGCCGCCGATGCTGCTGATATTGATCACCGAGCCGCCGCCGCGCTCGGCCATGATCGGAAACGCGCGCTTTGCCAGTTCCAGCGGTCCCTTGACGTTCACGGCCATGATTTTGTCGAAGACCCCTTCGTCGGCTGTGACGATCGGGCCGAAGACAGGATTGGTGGCCGCGTTGTTGACGATGATATCGACGCCGCCGAACTGCTTAACGGCGTGCTCGACCAAAGCCGTCAGGTCGCTCGCGCTGCCGGCGTGCGCAGCCAACGCAGAAGCCGATCCGCCGGCGGCGCGGATGCTGTTGGCTACGGCGTCGACCGCTTCTTGCTTGCGGCTGCTGACGAGCACTTTGGCGCCCGCCTCGGCCAGGCCATGAGCGATCGATTCGCCGATGCCTTTGCTGGCCCCGGTGATGATGGCCACTTTGCCGGTCAGGTCAAACTTTGCACGAATCGAGTCGGCCATCGGCTGCAGTTCCTTCGCCTAGGTGAGTGTTGAACGCACGCGGCGCGGCGGCTACGATTGACGCCGTCCGGGGCGATCATAAACCGCCGCCATCGGTTTGCGAAGCGCCCCGCGGCCCGAAAGGCGTCGGTGACTACTGCTTGGGGGCCGGCGGCTTCGGCCCGGTCTTCGGCGATTCTGCCTTGGGCGAATCGGCCTTGGGGGTAGACTTCGACGGTCCGGTCTTTGGCGCTTCCGCGGCGCCGGTCGACTTGGACGCCGAGGTTGGCGTGGCGCCCTTCTTCGCAGCGGTCTCGGACGGTGTCGCCGCCGGCGCGCGTTTGTTGAGCTGGTCGGCAAGCTTTTGCGCTTCTTCGCGATTCGCAAACGGCGCCTCGGACTTCAGCGCCTGATCCAGTAGCGGCTTGGCCAGATCGCCACGATTGCGATAGTCTTGCAACTTTGCATAGTAGTAGGCCGTGTCGGGCTGGACGTTGGCCGAGGAAACCGCGGCGCGCAGCATCCGCTCGGCCTCGTCCATGCGACCGATGTTGAAGTAAATCCAGCCCAGCGTGGCCGCCGCCTCGGCGTTGTTCGGATTCTGCTTCATCACGGACTCGGCCAGCACCATGGCGCGACGAGCCGGCTCCTCCCCCATTTCGACCTGAGCAAGCGCCAGTTGATTCGAGACGAGCAAGTTGCCGGGGGACTTGAGATACGCCTTTTCCAGATAGTTGACCGCTTTGGGATAGTCTCTACTGTAGCGATTGGCGACGCCCGCCAGGAGAAGCGCGTCGGCCATGTCGGGCGCCAACTTCACGGCTTCGTCGGCCTGAGCTTTGGCTTCCTTGATTCGTCCGGTCTCCATGTAGAATTGCCCAAGTTCGAGCCGAGTCTTCGGATCTTTCGGCGCTCGCGCGATGGCTTTCTGCATCCATTCATCCGCGGCGACGCGGTCCTTCGCCTCATAATAGAGCTTCGCCATGGTGACTTCGGGCGAGGGGATTTTTTCGTCCAACGTCGAGGCCGCGGAAAGGGACGCAAAGGCGTCTTTCGGATTCTTGAGTTCGAACTTTACCCGGCCCAGACGGAAGTGCGCCACGCCCATGACCGGATCGATTTTCAACAGCGCGACCAGGTACCGCTGCGCGTCTTCCCACTGTTCGTGCTTTTCAGCGCCCAGGGCCGCGCCCGTCAGAGCCCGCTTCACAAGATCGGCTTTGCGAGTTTCGTTGCCTTTGAACGCCTGCGCCAAGGCGAGGGACTTGTCGTAGAGTAACGTGGCGTCGGTGAAACGAGCTTCGGCAAACGCCAGATCGCCGAAGATCAGATAAGGCTCCGGATCGTTCGGCGTCTCGATGATCGCTTTTTCCAACTGGGCTCGCCCCTCGCGAACCCGCGCGATGAGCACCAGCGTGTTGCCCAGAGCCACCCGTCCGCCGGGGAGTTCCGGGTGGGCCTTTGCCGCCGCGTCGAAAGAGGCGCGGGCGCCTTCGAGGTCCATGCGGGCAAGCTTTCGGCGGCCTTCTTCGACCTCGGGGTAAACCTTTTTCTCGCTCGGCAACGCGTCGACCCGCAGCGGCTCAGCCAGGCACGTCTGCCCAAGGGGCGCCAGCGCCACGATCGCCAGCGCCACCCTCGCCAGCAAAGCACAGCGGAGGGCGAGGGAGCGGGCGACGACGACTGAGGATTGTTCCAAGGTGGGACGCCCGATGATCGAGGTTTGCCAGTTCCGGAAAGCTGGAGCTCCGGCGAGCCCAGGGGGCGAAGAAAAAGACATGCAACTCTCCGCAAAAAAAGAGAAAGCAAGCGCTCCGCGATGACGCGCATGCATTGAATGCAAAAAGAAAAGCGCGGCGCCTGAACAGGGTAGATACGCCCAACGCCCGCTGACCGGTTGCGTCGCGGCTCATCCAAACCCATTCTACCAGGGGTCGCGCCGATAGCCAGCAACTGACCCGGGAAGTGATCCCGGAGCGCGCCTTAGGTGAGGCTGCTCGACGGACTAATCCGCATAACCGCGCGGAACGCCTCCCGCGTCAGCAAAGCTGCCTGAAGCTACCGAGCGGGCCGAACTAGGGAGGGGGCGCAGCCCCGTTCAGCTTGGCCAGCGCCGCCACGGCGGCCGCCTTGGTCTCTTTGCTCGCCTTGCCGCTCTTCGATAGTTTGGTCAGAGCCGGAACGGCGCCGGCGTCTTTGGCGGCCTGGCCGAGGTTGCCCAACTGCTCCGCCGCGTCAAGCCTGACATCCCCGCCGAATGCTTGGATTGCGTTCCCTTCCACCACACCGACGAGCATCTTGATTCTTTCAGGCGTCATCTCGGGAGTCGTGGGAGCGGGAGTCGGCTTTTTGCCGCAGCCAACGATCATCGTGACACAGAGAGACAGTGCCAAACAAAGGCTCACAAATACAGTCTTGGATCTCATGACAGGTTCTATATCTCATTTACCAGAAATGACAAACCGGCGCGGGGCGGTTTCTACGCCACTGGCCACTCTAAAAACCCACTTGTCATCTTAACACAATGCGAACACAACTTCAGTCTCAGGCGTTCACTATCAACAGAGACAGGACGCACTGCAGGTAATCTAGCGCTACCTGCCGGCAGTGCGTCCCGCGAATCGCAGTGCGTCCCGCGAATCGATGCTCCCACGGCAGGGCACGCAGCGGCTGCCGCGGGAACGTTTTCAGATCGGAAGCTGTCGCGCGCCAAGGCTAGCCGAGGCCGGCCTGACGCGCAGGCTCCCGATGACTACTCCCTCCGATTCTTTTACGGCACAGCAGCCGGTTCGCCGCCGCCCCGCGTCGAAAGTTGCTGATAGAGGCCGGTCGGTGCTGGAACGGTGCCAGTGAGCTTCGGCCCGCCCATCGTAAGTCCGCGGACCAAATAGGTAGGACCGAAGTCGATCGTCTCCAAGATGAACCGCGTGCTGCCGTCGGCCAGCAGGAAGTTGCCGCCGCTCGGATGAGGCGAACGGAAATTGCTCACCATGTGCTGACCGCCGTTCACGGCGCTTGTGCAAGCCGCCGGATTCTGTTCGATAATCAAGCCGCTCCCCGAGCCGGCTTGCGCCAGGGTTTCAATGACCGGGTTCGTGTTCAACTTGATTGTCGTCGCCGCAAACGGACCGCAGACGGTCAACGGATCGATCGCAGCGATGACGTCCGCGTTCACCTGACCTTGTCCCCACGCTTGGTAAGGACGAGCTGACGAACTGAAAGACGTCGGGTTCGACAAAGGGGCGACGCTATACTTCGCTCCCTGAGCCGCTTCTCCCATGCAGAACGTATTGCTCAGCCCGTCGGTGATCTGCTGCGGGCCATTGAACAAGTTGTAATCGAACATGCCGCGCTCGTAGGATGGAACGCCGGTTTGCGGCTGATCGCAGAAGGCCTCGGTCGCCCCCTTGCAGAAGGCGTAATCCAAAGCGCCGAAGTCGCCGCTGATCGTCATGCTCCCCTTGTTCGAAAGCTTGCCGCCGGGAGAGAGCGTGGGAATATTGAACGGGTTGTCTTTTTCGTCCGATGGGCAGACGAACGTCGGAATCACCGTCGCCAGAATGGTGAACTGCTGCTGGTACCAGATGCTGCCCATGTTGTAGTTGGCCGAGATCGTGCCGGCTTCGAAGTACGGCAGCAACATCGCGCACGAGCTGGCGTAGCAGTTAATCGACAGATTCTGAATGCTGAAGTTCACAATGCCGCCGGGCACGAACACCGTGTTCGTCGCCAAGTAGTTGTGATGCGCCAGGCCGAACTGTTTGAGATTGTTCTTGCAGTTGGCGTTGCGTGCCGCCTCGCGGGCCATTTGCACCGCGGGCAACAACAGGCCAATCAGAATGCCAATGATGGCGATGACGACGAGCAATTCGACCAGCGTGAAGCCGGTCCGACGCCGAGAATGCATGGCGATCTCCCTTTGCAAACGACGGGGGGAATTCCCCCTAAAGATAAGAATAATAACGGAGGCCTCCCGCGGCCTAGACCCAGCCCCTGAATGTACAGAGCGCCCTAGTAAAATGCAAACTTTTGTCCGAGGTTTTCTTGGATTTTGCCGCCCGCTAAAGGAGGGGCGGAAAATGGTTTGGTGGCTTACGAATACGCCGCCGGTC
>DASXPZ010000830.1:0-4057 GCA_036493275.1 Pirellulales bacterium | reverse complement strand
CCGCACGATCGCCGCGGCCTTTGCCGCTCGGCGGGCGCGGGTGGTCATCGCTGCCCGCGGCGCCGACGACTTGCAAAAAACCGCCGATGAGCTCCGCGGCGCCGGATACGACGTCACCGCGCTGCCGGCCGACGTCACTCGGCAAGAATCGGTCGACGCCCTGCTCGCCGGCGTCATCGAGCGCTTCGGTCAGCTCGACGTGCTGGTGAACAACGCCGGCCGCACCGCGCGAAGCGCCATCCTCGACGCCACGCCCGATGATTTTCGCGAGATGCTCGATATCAACCTATTGGGCGTCGTGCGGATGACGCGCGCCGCCGGGCCTCACTTGCTCCGTTCGCGTGGGCATCTGGTCAACATCAGCTCGTTGGCCGGAAAGTCGGCGTCCCGATTCCTGGGCGCCTACCCGGCAAGCAAATTCGCCGTGACCGCGTACACGCAACAACTCCGGCTCGAACTCGGACCGCAGGGATTGCACGTGCTGCTGGTTTGCCCCGGCCCCATCGCCCGCGAAGAACCGCGCCGCGCGCCGATCGAACACTCAGGCGGCGAAGCGATTCCGGCCGAAGCATATCGACCGGGCGGGGGCGTGAAGCTGAATTTGATTTCGCCCGAGAAACTGGCCGAACGAATCGTTCGCGCTTGCGAGCGCCGCGATCTGGAATTGATCGTCCCCGCCAAAGCGCGGCTATTGTTCGTGCTCTCGCAACTGTCGCCCGGCCTGGGAGACTGGCTCGTGCGGCGCATGACCAGCTAAACTGAGGTGTACGGAGTATTTACACTAACCCGAAGCGCAAGTAGCGCAAGCGAGGGCTCTTCGGAGGCGCCCACACTAACCCGCAGAAGATCCCTCGCTGGCGCGTCGGGTTAGTATGGAAATCCGCTGTGCCCGGGCGCGCACCGCCGCGCGATCATTCGATCAGCGAGCAAACGTGTCCTTGCCGGTCGACCTTCGGCAGGACTTGCGGCTGGTAGATCTCGGTGTAGGCTTTGGCCTTGCGGTGCAAGTCGAGCGCCTCGGCCGATTCCCAGCGCTCGCAGAGCATGAATCGGGTGGCGTCGACCTGCGAATGATAGACCTCGAATCGCAGACAGCCCGGCTCTGCCCGCGACAGCCGTCCCTGCTCGCGGAGCAAATCACGAATCACTGGAACGTCTTGCGGGTCTTTGACGGTCAACCAGATATTGGCGTAAATCATTGCGGCTCTCCGAGGGGATAAATGGCGGCGCCCGCCGCTTGCGGGCTGATGATCCATAGCGTCAGACTGCGCATGCTAACGCCATCCGCCGCGAAAACAAGGTTCCTGGCCATTCAAAGGGCGAGTGTTGCCGCCATCGGTCCGCGCTGGGACAATAATTTACATCCGACTAACGTCCGATTTGCCGTTGCCGCGCTCAGGTCCCAAGTCAACCGGAATCCGTCGCCATGATCGATCCGCAAAGTTTGGCGCGCCAGCATCGCGAACTATCCCGGCGTTATTTTTTGCAGCTCGGCGCAGTAGCGTGCAGCGCCGCCGGCATGGCGCCCATTGCTTTTGCAGTGGAGGCATTCGCCGACGAGGAGACGCCGCAGCAGAAACTTGATCGATTGATCGCCCGGCTGCGTTACTTAACGCCGGATAAGCAGTTTTTCAACGTCGAGCGCGGCGATCCGCTCCCCTCGGAACTTTCGCCAGAGCAACGCGCGGCCGCCGGGCTCGATCGCGAGACGTGGCAATTGGAGATCCTGCCCGACGCCGAAGGTGGCGCCAAAGTTCGCAAGCCCCTCAGCAAAGCGGACGGCACGGCGCTCGATTGGGTCGGTCTGATGCAGCTTTCCGAAAAGCACGCCGTCCGCTACGGCAAGGTGATGACGTGCAACAACCTCGATGGCCCGCTGGGCATGGGCCTATGGGAAGGCGTGCCACTGCGCGAAGTGGTGGCGCTCGCGCGGCCGGCCGATTTGATTCGTCGCGTCTGGTATTACGGATATCACAACGACAAGCCCGAACAGATGTTCCGCAGTTCGCTCCCGTACAGCCGCGTGCAGGAAGATCCGCCCGGCGACATGCCGGTGCTGGTTTGCTACAAGCTGAACGGCGAGTGGCTCTCGCCGAAGCGCGGCGGCCCGGTGCGGGTGATTGTGCCCGAGGCGTATGGCTTCAAAAGCGTGAAATGGTTGCAGCGGATTGTGCTCACCAACGATCACCGCGCCAACGACACCTACGCCGATCAGAACAACGACATCGAAAGCTGGCAGAAGACGATGGCCCGCTTTGTCGACATTCCGGCTGGCGCGAAGGCTGGCGCCGCGATTCCGCTCACGGGTTTGGCGCAAGTCGGGGTCGGCGGCCTGGTCAAAGTGCAATACTCGTTCGAGCCGGCCGAGCCCGAGCGCCCGGTGGGCGATCCGAATTTCACGAAGTGCGACTGGCGCGACGCGGCCTTATTGCCGCCGCCAAAAAACTGGGGCCTCGCGGCAGAATTCGATGACGGAGCCCCGACGCCGCAAGAGCTCGATCCACAAACCGGCAAGCCGCAAACCTGGCCGCTACGTTACACGATTGCCCACTGGGCCGCCCTCGCTCCCGGCCTCCCTGCGGGCAAATACAACCTGCGCTGCCGCACGATCGACCTGCGAGGCGTTGCTCAGCCACTCCCTCGAGTCGTCGGCCGCAGCGGAAGGAATGGAATTCAGACCGTGCCGTTAGACGTGACAGCGGGCTAGGTTTTAGTCGATCGGCCACAACTCCTGTCGTTGCAAAGGTTCGCTGCTCCCGGCGTGCTCGGCGCCGCTGAACGCCGGGTTAAAAGATCGCCGACAAGATCAACCTGAAAAAACCTCTGCGCCGCTACTTCTTCTCCATCTTCCGTTTGCCGGTCCAGGCGCCAGTCGCTTGGCCGGCGTAGTCGGCTTCGCCTTTCATCGTATCCTTCGAGATCTTGCCCTTGTAGACGACTTTGTTGTTGTCGTTCTCGAACGAGAACTCGACTTCATCTCCCTTTACCTTGCCGGTGACTTCGGCTTCTCCGAATTGTCCCTTGTACTGGCCGGTGATTTTTTCGCCTTCCTGCTTCAGGGTAAACACGGGCGTGCCCGAGTTGCCGCCCAGGTCGATCTCGACATTCCAGACGCCGGTTACATCGATCTTCGCTGCTTTCCACGTGCCCGAGGCCTGGCCAGCGTAGTCCGCTTCGCCTGTCATCGTGCCCTTCTTCGCAGTGCCCGTATAGACGACCTTTCCGCCTTGGCCTTCGAACGAGAACTCAACCGCGGTACCTTTAATCGTGCCCGCAACCTTCGCTTCGCCGAACTGTCCCTTGTATGTGCCCGTGAGTTTCTCGCCATCTTGCTTGAAAATGAAGAGCGGGGCGCCGGTGTTTCCAGCGATATCAACCTCGAAGTTCCAGCCGCCGCTAATGTCAATCTTGTCGTCGGCGATGGCTCTCGCCGAGTTCGCACAAAACGCAATGCATACGATAACTAGCAGGCTCGATACAACTCGCGACATGAGGAACCTCCATCGATTGGGCGTAAGAGTTGCGTTGCATTTCATGTAGGAATGGAGAGTGCCCCGCCGCCCGAGAAGTAAGAGGCAACGTCGGCCCCGCGAGCAGCGGAGAGGGCAAGCTACCGCGCGGTGAACCGAGCCGCAAACATTTTGTTGACTTTGGCCCGAGCAGGCAGGAATACGTGGGACAGTTCCGGCGAAAGGTGACCACTTCGGGACGGCTCTAGCCATGATCCCCCGCGACCCATTGAGGGCGCTCCCGCTCGACGCCTTCAGGCGCAAGTGTCCAAGCCGAAAGCATAACGGCGAATCGCGGGTGGCTTAACTCGTCGTCAGTTCGTCGGCGCGCGGCGCTTCGATGTTGTCTCGATCTTTGGTCAGCAAGAAGACAACAACCCCGCCTGCGATCGCGCCGAACAAATGCCCTTCCCAACTGATATGCGGGGTCGAAGTGGGCAGGACGCCCGACACCAGGGCGCCTCCATAGAAAAAGCCCACGACCAAAGCAGAAATCATCGGGATAATCCTCCGCTCGCGAACGCCAGCTACGAGCAGATAAGCGATCA
>DASXPZ010000829.1:0-3771 GCA_036493275.1 Pirellulales bacterium | reverse complement strand
AAACGGCTCTCCATAATGCAACAGCAGGCTGAATAGCGCCGGCAATGCCAAGATTCCGAGCAGGGTCAGCACGATGAACTGCCAGGCGCGCGATTGCGGCCGTTTGGCGCCGAGCAGCGCGATCGCCGGGCAGAGCGAACTGACAGCGGCCACAAATCGCGCCGACTGAAGCCATTCGATGGCCGACTCCTCACCAGCCGCGAGGGCTAGCAATTCCACTCCGCAGATCGCCGTTAGCGCCAGCCCGCCCCACGCCAGGGGAGCCGTCAATGTTGTGCCGCGGAGCTGCCGCGCGGCGCGAAGGAGAACCAGCGCGATCACAATCGTGGGGACCAATAGCAGTCCGACCAGGGCGCCGACGTTCGTCACAGTCATCATCATCCGCGTTATATTTGGCAGCGCCGTTACGAGCCGCAAGTCCGGCGCCGCCTCTCCTGTCGGACGTGGCAAAAAAGCAGCGCTCGCGCGGCTCCCCTGGATTCTAGCAGCAACTTCGCCGTACGTAGGGAGATAAGGCTGGCGGGAACCGCGTCGCAGAACACCGTGAAACCTTGCCGTTTGGCGAAATATCAACGGTTGCGTTTGCTCTACCGCCAATTGCGAGGCATGTTTCCCCAGACGCACGCCGCCCGTCGATTGCAGCCGCCGCGGTAACCAACCCGCGAGCTACGTGGATCATGTTTCCACTTTAGGCTCCGGCGCGGCGCGCGTCCGATATTTTTGCCACCGCCGTCGGACTGCCAGGAGAGCGATCGATGTTGGGCGTATGGAAACAAGTTTTCGCCATGAAGGCGTCGTTGTTGTGCGGACTTCTGGCCATTGCGATCGTTAGTGGGCTGGCGAGCTCGGCCGGCGCCATCCATCGGCGCGGACGAATCGCGCATGGCATGGTCGCCGGAGCCGACGTCGTGGCTTATGACCGTCCGTGCGCACTGGCGCCGGGAATCAGCGGCAACCCGGTCGGATTTGGGTTCGGCGGCTACAGCTACGGCGGCTATCCGCTCTATGGATACGCGCAATACTTGCCGGCCGCGTATGACGGCTACGGCGCCGTTGGCTATACGCCGGCGGTGGCCGTCGGATTACCAGGGGGTTATGGCAGCGGGCGCGGGTATACGGCGAATCTGGGAGTCGCCTCGGCCGAACCTTATTTGGCCACTTACGCGCCGGCCGACGTCGCGGCGCCTTGTGCGGGACTTTCGCCGCGAGCTTATCGACGCTACGTGCGTCGGATGTGCAGCGCAATGGCCCGCCTGACTTGGGTTTATTTTCCTATGCCGATCCCACTGCTGGACTGCTCCGAGGAGCTGTTGGGGGACGAAGCCTTCGCTGAAGAAGTCGAGGCGACGCCGGCCGAAGGCGCAGCGCAGGCTGAAGAGGTTAGCCCCATGCTGAAAGCCGATGAGCCGATGCCCGAGGGCGCACGATCAAACAACAAGCGACGAAAAGTCGACGAACCACTCCTGCCTGAAACACTCGAAGCGCCGGCCGTGACCGAAGAAGGGCCGTCGCTGCGGTACTTGCTCGAGCGAGATCTCTAAACATGGGCCAAGAATTTAGCGGTACCTACGGTCGTCACGTTTGAGGCGTCGGGCGTTGCTTGCGGGAGACAGGCAACGATCGATTGGCTCAGATGGTGGCGCAACGGACGAGCCTTCACCGGCCCGTCCGTTTTTTTTCGCACTCACTGGGTGATGCTTAGGCTGGCGGTGCGAACGTCACGGGCGTTGTCTGCGCCGCGCCGAGTCGTTCGAGAAATTGCGTTCGAGAGATCTCGGTCGCGCCCAGCCGCGCCGTGTGGGGCGTGATTTGTTGAATGTCGATCAGTTGATAACCGCGCTCCGCCAGTCGCTCGATCAGTGCCACTAGCGCCACCTTCGACGCGTCGCGGACGTGATAGAACATCGATTCGGCGGCAAAGTAGGCGCCGATCGCCACACCGTAAACGCCGCCCGCCAATTCGCCCTCGAGCCACGCTTCGACACTGTGGGCAATGCCCTGCCGCTGCAATCGCAGGTACGCGGCTTGCATCTCGGCGGTCAGCCAGGTGTGGCCATCGCGATATTGGGCCGTGGCGCAGCCATGCAGCACGCCCGCAAAGTCTCGATTGCAGGCAATCTCGAAACGGCCGCTCCGCACGGTTCGCAACAAGCGGCGCGACGGCCGAAACTGATCGAACTCGAAGATCGCGCGCGGGTCGGGCGACCACCACGCCAATAGACCATCGGAGAGTGGCCAGGGAAAAATGCCATGCGTGTAGGCGTCGAGCAGCCAATCGGTGTTCAACTCGCCGCCAATGCCGACTAGTCCGGCGGCGTCCGTCAAATCGGGTCGCGGAAAATATCTGGGGGACGAGGCCGGGGGGGCCAGATTTTGATGGCCGAGCATCCGATGGAGCCTTACGTATGCAATTCGAGCAGCGCGACCAACCGATGCGCAGGAACCTGAGCTCTTGTCGCGCGTCGCCTGCGCGTCTTTCTTTCTGTATAGCAAGCCTTGCGCAGGCAAACAAGCAAATCGTTTCAGCGGCTGTCCGCGGGCTGCGGGCGCGCTATAATGGTAACGGCCTTCTTCGTCAGCGCTAGGATCTTTTGATCAGGGAGTCGCCGCCCGATGTTCGATCCCGTCTATCCCGCTCCGCCCCTTAAGCCGGCGCCCGCGCGCCGGCCGACGCTGTTGTTCTTTGTGCTGATCGTGCTGTGCGGATTGCTGGCGGCCCCCTATCTCGTCGAACGAATTCAGTACGCCTCGACGCGCGGAAAAATGCGCGCCCGCGCGGATCATGCCAACGAAGAACTGAAGGATCTTACGGAAACCGCGGGTCTGGTGACGCTATCGGACACCTCGCGCATCTTTAAACTCGTAGCGCAAAAAATCGAGCCTTGCGTCGTCCATATCGACATCAAGCAACGCGCCACCCGACGGTTGATCGACGACGAAGTGCTCCTGCTTCCGCAAGACGGGCAATCGGTCCTGGGACAGGGGTCCGGTTTTATCGTCGACGAAGCAGGCTATATCCTCACGAACCGCCACGTGATTGAGGACGCCAGCGAAATCGTTGTGCATCTTTCCGACGGCCGAGCGATCGAAAACGTGGAGCTCATCGGCGAGGATGAGCTAACCGATCTGGCCGTGTTGAAAATCTCGGCCTCGCACCTTACCGCCACCCAGTGGGGCGATAGCAACGAGTTGGAAGTCGGCGATTGGGTCCTGGCCGTCGGCAGTCCGTTCGGGCTCGACCGCACCGTGACCTCGGGCATCGTGAGCGCCAAACAACGGCGTCACATCTCGAACAATAGCTCGTATCAAGATTTCATGCAGACCGACGCGGCGGTCAATCCCGGCAATAGCGGCGGACCGCTGCTGAACATGCGCGGCGAAGTGATCGGCGTGAACACCGCGATCGTCGGCAAGTCGTATCAAGGAATCAGTTTCGCGATTCCCAGCGAGGTTGCCCGCAAGAGTTACGAGCAGATCATCAAGCACGGTCGGGTGCCGCGCGGGTGGTTGGGGGTGGAATTCTCCCCCATGACAGCGGCGATTGCCGCCAAGCTAAACCTCCCCAAGGAACACGGCGCGTTGGTTCGTGAGGTCCTCTCGGGCACGCCGGCGGAGAAGGGCGGGGTCCAGCCGCGCGATGTCATCCTGGGCTGGAACGATCGCGAAGTGATCGACACCACCGATCTGAAATCGGCCGTGGCGTCGACCGAAATCGGCACGACAGCCAAGCTGACAGTATGGCGCGACGGAGAGCGGATCACGCTGGAGATT
>DASXPZ010000828.1:0-4564 GCA_036493275.1 Pirellulales bacterium | reverse complement strand
GAGGGATTGCTGGGGAGGTTCGCTGGCAACTTGCCTCGCGCGGCGTTGATGGCCGCTTGCACGTCGCGCGCAGCGGCGTCGATGTTGCGCCCCAGGTCGAACTGCAAGACGACCGCAGTTGAGCCGAGCGTGCTGGTCGAGGTCATCTCGGTGATGCCGGCGATGCGACTGAATTGCCGCTCCAACGGCGTCGCCACGGCCGAGGCCATCGTCTCCGGACTAGCGCCAGGCAAACTGGCCGAAACCTGGATCGTCGGAAAATCGACTTGCGGCAATGCCGAGACCGGCAGCAGAAAATAACCGAGCACTCCGGCCAACGTGATCGCGATCGTCAGCAGCGTCGTCCCGACCGGTCGATGGATGAAGGGGGTCGAGAGGCTCATGCGCGATCCACCGGATCCATTTCCGCCTCAGGAGCGACAAGCGTTTTGCGCATACCGAGCAGGACGCCGAGCCGATCGAACGCCAAATAGATCACCGGCGTGGTGTAAAGCGTGAGAATCTGGCTGAAAATCAGTCCGCCGATAATCGTGATGCCTAGCGGACGTCGCAACTCCGAGCCAACACCCCCGCCCAACGCCAGCGGCACGCCCCCCAACAGCGCGGCCATGGTGGTCATCATGATCGGGCGGAATCTCAACAGGCAGGCCTGGTAAATCGCTTCATACGGCGGCATGCCTTGCTTCCGTTCGGCTTCGAGCGCGAAGTCGATCATCATAATCGCGTTCTTCTTCACGATGCCGATCAACAGGATAATGCCGATCAGCGCGATCACGCTTAGGTCCGTGCCACAGATTAGGATCGCAACCAGCGCGCCGACCCCGGCCGAAGGCAGCGTGGACAGAATCGTGATCGGGTGGATGTAGCTCTCGTACAACACGCCCAACACGATGTACACGGTTACCAGCGCGGCCAGAATCAGCAGCGGTTCATTTTTGAGCGACGCCTGGAAGGCCTCGGCGGTCCCCTGGAACGAGCTTTGAATGCTGGGAGGAAGATCGACCTCGGCCTTGGCCTTGGCGATCGCCGTCACGGCGTCTCCCAGCGAAGCGTTTCTCGCCAGATTGAACGAGATCGTTACGACCGGAAACTGCCCCTGATGGTTGATCGACAACGGCGCCGACCGTTGCTCGATCGTCGCGAACGAGCTCAGCGGCACTTTGCCATTGTTCGGCGTATGAACATAAACGCTCTTCAGATCGTCGGGATTGTCGCTGAAACCGGGCTTCGATTCGAGCACGATGCGATATTGATTCAACTGCGTAAAGATCGTGGAGACCTGTCGCTGCCCAAACGAGTTGTAGAGGGCGTCCCCCAGCATCTGAATCGAGACTCCGAGCCGAGTGGCGGTGTCTCGATCGACTTTGACGAGCACCTGTAGTCCATCGTCTTGTTGATCGCTCGCCACGTCGCGCAGCTCGGGAATGGCTTGCATTTTAGTCAGCAATTTGCGCGACCATTCGGCCAATTCTTTTGCGTCGGGCGATTCCAGACTGTACTGATACTGCGTGCGGCTGACGCGCGTTTCTACGGTCAGGTCCTGCACCGGCTGCATGTAGAGCGTGATGCCGTGCACCGAGGTCAGCTCTTCCCTCAGCCGACGAATGACGTCGCTGGCCGAGATATGTCGTTCTTCGAGCGGTTTGAGATTGATCTGGATGCGGCCGCTGTTGAGCGTTGTGTTAGCGCCGTCGATGCCGATGAACGACGACAGGCTCTCGACCGCCGGATCCTTCAGGATCGCCCGATTGAGCTCTCGCTGCCGCTCAGCCATTGCAGTGAACGAGATGCTCTGCGGCGCCTCGGAAATTCCGAGAATCACGCCAGTGTCTTGCACCGGAAAAAAGCCTTTCGGGACGATCACGTACAAATAGACCGTGGCTGCCAAGGTGGCGATCGCCACCAGCAGCGTCAGAACCTGAAATCGGAGCGCAACCCGCAGCGTGACGGCGTACAGCCGAATAATCAGGTCGAAGCCCGCTTCCGAAATGCGATACAGCCAACCGTGATCCGTCGGCTTCATATGCCGCAACAGCTTGGCGCACATCATCGGGGTGAGCGTCAAGGAGACGATGGCCGAGACCAGAATCGTCACACTCAAGGTCACGGCGAATTCGCGGAATAGTCGCCCGACGATGTCTCCCATAAACAACAACGGAATCAAGACGGCGATCAACGACACGCTGAGCGAAACGATGGTAAAACCGATTTCTTCAGAGCCTTTGAGGGATGCTTCGAGCGGACTGTAGCCTTCTTCGATGTAGCGCATGATGTTTTCGATCATCACGATCGCATCGTCGACGACAAAGCCCGTCGAGATCGTCAGCGCCATCAAGGTGAGATTGTTCAAGCTGTAGTCGAGCATGTACATGAAAGCGAACGTGCCGACGAGCGAGAGTGGAACGGCGACGCTGGGGATGATCGTGGCGGGAATGTTTCGCAGAAACAGAAAGATCACCGCCACGACCAGGCCGATCGTGATCATCATTTCCCACTGCACGTCCTCGACCGAGGCGCGGATCGTTGTCGTGCGGTCGGTCAACACGTCGACCTCTACCGCTGCTGGCAACGAAGATCTTAACTGCGGCAGCAGTTCTTTGACTCGGTCGACGACCTCAATGATGTTGGCGCCGGGCTGCCGCTGAATATTGAGAATCACCGCGGGAGTGTCGTTCATCCAGGCGGCCTGGCGGACGTTCTCAGCCCCGTCGATTACTTCCGCCACGTCCACCAGCTTGACCGGAGCGCCGTTGCGATAGGCGACAATCAGGTCTCGATACTCGTCGCTGGTCAGCAGTTGGTCGTTGGCGCCAATGGTGAAGGCCTGGCGCGAGCCGTCGAAATTACCTTTGGCCTGGTTCACCGTCGCCTGGGTCAGCGCCAGCCGGATATCTTCCAGATTCAGGCCCAACGCAGAGACCGATGTTGGATTCACTTGAATGCGGATGGCCGGTTTCTGACCGCCGCTGAGCGATACCAGTCCCACGCCGGGAAGTTGCGAGATTTTCTGCGCCAGACGCGTGTCGGCCAGGTCTTGCACCTTGGGGAGCGGCAGCGATTCCGAGGACAGCGCCAACGTCAGGATCGGCGAGTCGGCGGGGTTGATCTTGCTATAGACCGGCGGATTCGGCAGGTCGCGCGGCAGATAATTCGAGCCCGCGTTGATGGCCGCCTGAACCTGTTGCTCGGCCACGTCGATGTCGAGTTGCAGGTTAAACCGCAGGATAATGACCGAGCAGCCGTCGGAGCTGTTCGACGTCATTTGCGTCAGGCCTGGCACCTGGCCGAATTGGCGTTCGAGCGGCGCCGTGATCGACGAGGCGATGACTTCGGGACTGGCGCCAGGATAGAACGTCAGCACTTGGATCGTCGGGTAGTCGACCTGCGGAAGCGCGGAAACAGGGAGTTGCTTGTAGGCGACAGCCCCCGCCAGCAGGATAGCGACCATCAACAGCACGGTCGCCACCGGCCGCAGAATGAATGGCCGGGATGGACTCATCAGATACCTTGCGATCGCGCGAGGACTACGGTCGTTTCAGTCCCTATCCCAAAACCGGAGATCGTGTTTCACACCGCCGGTTGTGGCGTGCAACCGAGGGTTTGGGGTAGGCTTTAGGATCGACCGCTCGGGCCAGCGTCGGTCCCGCGCTCGACGACCTTCGATCCCTTTTGCAACTTGTCCACACCCTCGATCACGACGACGTCGCCTGGCGACAAGCCGCTCTCAATGACGGTGTGATCCCCTTCGCTCGGCCCGACCACAACCGGGCGGAGTTCAACGGTCGAATCGGGCCCAACGACATAGGCGAACATCGAGTCCGGGCCATGCTGCACCCCCGCGGTCAGCACGACCACAGCCTGGGGAAGTTTCTCGACCAGCAACCGACAGTTCACAAACTGATTTGGAAACAACATCCCTTTTTCGTTTTCGAAAACCGCCTTCAGTCGCACGGTGCCTGTCAATGCGTCGACCTGGTTGTCGATGGCCGCCAACTTGCCAGTAGCCAGCTTGATTTTTTGTTCGCGATCGTACGCTTCAACCACTAGTTGTTCGTCAGCTTGCATTTTCTGTTGCACGCGAGCGATCGAATCCTGCGGAATGGTGAAGACAACGGCAATCGGATTGAGCTGCGTGATCACGGCGATCCCCGTGGCGTCGTTGGCATGCACGATATTGCCGAGGTCGACCATGCGCAGGCCAATCCGGCCGTCGATCGGCGCCTTGATCTCGCAATACTGAAGTTGGAGCTTGACATTATTGATCAGGCCCTCGTCCACCTGAATGGTAGCTTGCGTTTGATTGACGAGCGCTTCCTGCGCGTCGAGTTGCTGTTTGGTGATCGCCCTGGTGCTGAGCAGGGATTCATAGCGATCGTAATCCAAGAGCGCCAGCTTGAGCGTGGCCTTCTCACGCGCCAGTTGGGCCTGGGCCTCGGACAATTGCACGCGGTATTGTCGCGAATCGATTTGGGCGAGCAGATCCCCTTCGTGAACCATCTGCCCTTCGGTAAACGCGATTTTCATGATCTCGCCGTCAACGCGGCTGCGGACCGTCACCGTCTTG
>DASXPZ010000827.1:0-11853 GCA_036493275.1 Pirellulales bacterium | reverse complement strand
GCGGCGGTCGTCAGGACGACCAACAGGCGAAAATGATCGGAATTCCAGGGACTGAATCTACGACTCCTTGGGGCTTGCGACGTCGGAGGCGGTGCTAATCGTCCGGAACACTTTTATCCACAACCCAGAGCCCGCTTTTGTCACTGTTTTGCCAATTCTTTGGCGTTGAAAGCCCGCGCCTTGCTGATAAAGCTGCTTGATACGGTCGCGGCGCTGCCCCCACGGTCCCAAGAACTCGTGCATACAGCCTTTAATGCTTAAGGTCGATTTTCATGCGAAATGGACGACCGAGGCCATCCGATTTCTCAATGGCGGAGTGCTAGTCGAAACGCCATCCAGATGGGCGCCAGAGCACTCGCGTCTGTTTAAAGGCGCACACGGGCCACGCCCTTGGAGAGACGCTCGGTTTCTGCAATTCGGTTGCTGGTAGCCGGTGGATTCCGCTGTCAGCGGCAACAGGCGTAAGTCCAGAACCGCGCGGAATTACTTTGACAACCCACAATTCAAGGGGGAAGATGCCGGTCGCATCACGCTTTGCCTGCCCCGTTGGCTCTCTCCCTGATGAAGGAGTCCGCTAATGAAACGCCGTGTCGATTTTCAGATTCTTCTATGCACGACGTTCATCGTCGCGCCTCTGCCTGCTTCGGCCGTCACCATGGCCTGGTCCCCGGTCGGCAATGCCGGCAATGCTCCCGATCCGGCAACCGGGTCGCTTTATGGCGCCGTAGACTACAGCTATAACATCGGCTCGTACGAGGTGACCAATGCCCAGTACGCCGAGTTTCTCAACTCCAACGACTCCACTGGGGACAACGCGCTCGGCCTGTACAGCAGCGCCGGCATGAGCGATGCCACAGCCGGAGGAATCAGTTACAACTCCGGCGCAGACGAAGGCAGTAAGTACAGCCTGATTTCTGGCGACGAGAATCATCCGGTGAACTTCATCACCTGGTACGATGCGATTCGCTTCGCCAATTGGATGAACAATGGCCAGATCGCTGGCAGCACCGAAACGGGCGCCTACACCCTTGGACAATTGGGCCCCGGTGGCGAACCCATCAATGGCTCCGACATCACGCGGACGGAGGGAGCGACGGTGTTTCTTCCCAGTGAGGACGAGTGGTACAAGGCGGCTTACTACAACCCCGCCACCCATTCGTATTTTCAATATCCAACCAGCAGCGACACGGCCCCAACTGCAGACACTCCCAATGCCACGCCCAATACGGCAAACTTCAGTTTCGCCGTGGGCGCTCCGACGGACGTGGGCGCCTACAGCGGAACAACAAGCCCTTACGGCGCCTTCGACATGGCCGGGAACATCGAAGAATGGAACGAGGCATTAATCAGCGGCACGGATCGTGGCTTGCGGGGTGGCTCGCTTGGCGGCGGCTCGTTCCTCATGCTGCCCACGTTCCGGAACGACGTCGATCCAAGGAGAGGCTTCGCCGGTTTCGGATTCCGGCTGGCAAGTGTCCCCGAGCCGAGCGCGATTGTCCTCGCTGCGGTCGGAGGAGTCGCCGCGTTGGCAATCATGCGCCGCCGCTGAAAAAAAGAGTAGCGGTCAAATGACTGGCCTCGCGCCTGAGCGACTCTTGGAAAGATGCTCGGCTGATGCGATTGGCGCAAAGCGAAGCACGGCGAGGCTTGCAGTCGGCTTCGCCCTGATCGAAATCGCGACCCTTGGGCTAATGATCTTTACTTTCCTACTCACTTTTTGAATTTCGTAGGAATTATCAAACGGTATCACTACCCGCCTGCGGCTTTCATTGCGTCGACGTGGCGGTCCGGACTAGACTTAGGGGATGGCGACAAACCCATCGAACCGCCGCTTCCAGTTCAGCTTGGCGAGTTTGCTTTGGCTGTTTTTGGTTGTCGCGCTGGCGTCATACGCAGTGTGCGAACGTCGGGCGCGCTTGCATGCGGATGCGGAGTTGGCTGCGCAGGCGGAGGAGCTAAAGTCCCTCCGCACGCTGTACAACGAGTACCGCTTCTCGCGCAATTTCTATCCCAGCGCGGGCGACAAGTAGCGAGTGGATTGTCCAACATGTTCTCCCCTTCGAGCTTTGAACTGCGATTGGACAGCGTTCGCCAAAAAGTGGCAACTCACCGAGACGGCGAGCGCGGCACGCTGAGGGTGTAGCATCCGTAGGACTCGATGCGGAATACTGGTCGATGGTGCGTGGCAGAGCGGTAGAGTGGATGCAACAGGAGGATTGCATAGCTCTGAGGCCTGGGTCTTTGACCCCGGAAGTATATCGACAAAGACGGGCCTCAGAGGCCAGCTACAGATTTCAGGATCGCGAATCGCGACTTTGCGGTTCTTCCGCGATTCAGCCGCCGGCGGGCGGCGTCTCGGGCGTCTTGTGACTGCGCGAGCGTAGATACTCCACGATCGCCGGCAGAATCGAGATGAAGACGATCGCCAGCACGAAGAGCTCGAACCGCTCCTGCACGATCTGGAAGCCACCGAAGGCGTAGCCGCAGAGCGTCATTGACGTGACCCATAGGATCGCGCCGATCACGTTGTACGTGGCGAACTGAAAATAGGACATCGTCCCCACGCCGGCCAGAAACGGCGCAAACGTGCGCACGATCGGGACGAAGCGGGCCAGGATGATCGTCTTGCCGCCGTAGCGCTGGTAAAACGCATGCGTGCGGTCGAGATATTTCTTCTTCAGAAAGCGGCCGTCGCGCGAGAGAACCTTCGGACCCATGTAACGGCCCACCGCGTAGTTCACCGCGTCGCCCAATACGGCGGCCACGATCAACAGCGCGATCAGCAAAAACAAGTTCAGCGAGATCCCATCCTCTTGCGGCTTGGCAAAATAGCCGGCGGCGAAGAGCAGCGAGTCCCCCGGCAAGATCGGCATCACGACCAGGCCGGTTTCGCAAAAAATAATCCCGAACAGGATCAGATAAGTCCAGGTCCCATAATCGTTGATGACCCCTTTCAGGTGATCATCGAGATGCAGAAACAGGTCGATGAATTGCTTGATCAGATCCATGCGGCGATCCTAATGGGCGACAGAGCGAATCCGTTGGGACAATTCCGGCGGAGCCTACAAAAGGCTTTCGCCTGCCGAAGAGCCGGGGCTTGGCGGGGCAGTCTACCGCGAATGGGGTCGGTGGGGATAGTGTGACAGTCCGACCAGGGCCGCTACAATGTCGCCCGTCCTCAGTTCTCCCTCCTTAAGCCCCAGCCGGAACGCAGTTTTCGATGAAGCCCGACGAATCCGCTTCCGGCCCTGAAGGGACGACCAGCGCGCCTCCCCCGCCCAAGCCACGCGGCCTGGCCCTGCACACCAAGATTCTCCTCGGGCTGATCGTCGGGGCCGCCGCGGGCGTGGCCTTCAACCCGTTTTACCAGGGCGTGGTCAGCGGACTGAAGCCGGGCGACACGCATTGGGTGATGGAGCTACTGACCTGGACCGACGCCATCGGCGGGATCTTTCTGCGCTTGGTGTTCATTGTCGTGCTGCCGCTGGTGATCTCGGCGCTGGCGCTTGGCGTACTCGAGCTGGGCGACCTGCGCCGCCTGGGGCGCGTCGGCCTGCGAACGCTCGGCTTCACCTTATTGTTTTCGGTGATCTCGGTCGTCATCGGCATCGGCCTGGTGAACCTGATTCGGCCCGGCGACCGGATGTCGGTCGAAAAGAAAGAGGGGTTGCTCAAACAATACTCGGGCGGCGTCGGCGACATCGAGCAAAAGGCGGACAAGGCGAAGCACGTCTCGCGAACGCTGTTGGACATCATTCCGGAAAACCCGCTCCAGGAAATGGTCGGCGCCATCGACGGCACGTCCAAAGGGAACGGCATGCTGGCCGTGATGTTCTGCGGCTTGATGCTGGGGGTGGCGCTGGCGATGACGACCGAGCGCACCGGGCCATTGGTGAAAGTGCTCGAAGGTCTGTTCGACGTCAGCATGACGATCATCGGCTTGGCGATGAAGCTGGCGCCGTATTGCGTCGCCTGCCTCGTGTTCGGAATGACGGCGCGGCAGGGGGGCGAGGTGCTGATGACCCTCGGCTGGTTCGTGCTGACGGTGGTGCTGGGCCTGTCGCTGCAAATGTTTGTGGTCTACTCGCTGGCCGTGGCCGGCATTGCACGGCGCGACCCGCGACAATTCTTTCGCGATATCTCCGACGCCGCGCTGACAGCCTTCGGCACGTCGAGCTCGAACGCCACGCTGCCGGTCTCGCTGCGCGTGGCGCGCGAGAATTTGAAATTGCCGCCGGAAATTTCCCGCTTTGTGCTCACGGTAGGGGCGACGGGAAATCAAAATGGCACGGCGCTCTACGAGGGGATTGTGGTCCTGTTTCTGGCCCAGGTGTTTGGCGTACAGTTGAGCGTGGGGGACCAGATCAGCGTCGTGCTGATGTCGATTTTGGCCGGCGTGGGGACTGCGGGCGTGCCGGGCGGTTCGATTCCGCTGATCATGATCGTGCTCCGCAGCGTCCACGTGCCGGGCGAGGCGATCGCGATCATCCTGGGCGTTGATCGGCTGTGCGACATGCTGCGCACCGTGCTGAACGTCAGCGGCGACCTGGTCCTGGCCACCTGCGTGGCGGGCGAGGAAACGGCCAAGCCGGAACCGCCGCCTGAGGCCGCAACGGACTCGCCACCGAAAGCTTAAAACAGAATCATTGCAAACGCATTTGTCTGAAATAGAAAGCTCCGCATGTCCTCACTGCCAATCGGCGCCAAAGAACTTCCGTTTGGCATGTCCCCAGCGCGATACAAGTGGTTCGTGGTGGGGATCTTGTGGTTCATCTGCTTTTTTAACTACGCGGATCGGCAAGCAATCTTTTCAATTAAGACGCTGCTGACCGCCGAGTTCGGCTTCAACGACGAAGACTTGGGCTGGATTGATTCGGCGTTCATGATCGTCTACGCCCTCACGGCGTCGATCGCTGGACAGGTGGGAGACCGCAATTCGCGCAAATTGGTCATCATGGCCGGTCTGTACGTGTGGAGCGCGGTAACCGGATTCACGGCTCTTTGCACGGGTTTTTGGGGGTTTGTGACCGTACGTGCCGCCGAAGGTCTGGGCGAGACGTTTTATTTCCCCGCCTCGATGTCGCTGGTGAGTGATTACCACGGCAAGAGCACTCGCTCTCGAGCAATGAGCCTGCATCAGACCAGCGTTTACGCAGGGATCATTGGAGGCGGATCGCTGGCGGCTTATTTGGGGCAACATTTTGGTTGGAGGACACCGTTCGTGTTCCTCGGTATCTCTGGGATTCTGCTAGGACTTCTGTTAGGGCTTTTTCTTCGCGAGCCCATTCGGAACCAGGCCGAGATTTCCGAAAGCGAGGCGCGCGACGCAACGCGGATGCTCTCGGGGGGAATTTCCAAGCCAAAAGATACGGCGCCGAAGACCTCGTTCTGGCGATTCCTGCTCGATTTTGCGCGGACTCCTTCGGCCGTGGTGCTGCTGATCACGTTTCCCTGTGTCAATTTCGTCGCGTGGGTCGTCATCAGTTGGATGCCCAAGTACCTTTCCACTCATTTCAAGCTCTCAATCACCGAGGCAGGTTTTAATGGCACCGCGTGGCTTCAAATCGGCAGCCTGGCAGGGGTTCTCTTCGGCGGCTGGCTGGCCGATTTCTGGCGATTACGAATGGCTGGAGGCCGCATGAGCACGCAAGCTGTCGGATTGCTCCTCGGGGCGCCGTTTGTCTATGTTTGCGGCACGACGAACGACCTGAAGGTCATCATTTTGATGATGACGCTATTTGGTTTATTCAAAGGGATCTATGACTCCAACATCTGGGCGGCTTTGTACGACGTCGTCCCCACGGCGCGTCGTAGCAGCGCCGTAGGGCTGATGAACACCATCGGTTGGGCCGGGGCCGCGGCCGGCCCTATCAGCGTGGGCGCCGGCGTGACTCGGGGGTATTTCACCTTTGGTCAAGCCTTCGCCGCCACCGGCGCCATCTACCTGGCACTGGGTTTGCTACTGATGTTCTCCGCGTTCTTTCTAGCGCCCCGCGACGTGCGGCGGGTTGCGGCGGAGCAAGCGGCTCTGAATGGCTAAATAGAGCATTGGGCGCCCATTTTGTCGGATGGTATTCGCGAAAGGCTCTCAATCCTGCCGCGCGTATAATTGCTGAGGGGCAATGAAAACTCTGCAATTCAGCCATGACGACTCTCGAAGCCAAACGCCGGCGACTTTGCGACCAGCTTAAGCGGCGCGGAATTACCGACGCCGCGGTGCTCGACGCCATTTTGCGCGTTCGTCGCGAGGCGTTTCTACCGGCCAACCTGGTCGACGTCGCCTACGACGACACGGCGTTGCCGATCGAAGAGGGGCAATCGATCTCGCAGCCGTACGTCGTCGCTCTGATGAGCGAGGCGCTGCTTCTCTCGCCGGACGATCGCGTGTTGGAAATTGGCGCCGGGTCAGGCTACGCCGCGGCCATCCTCGCGCGGATCGCGCGCGAGGTCTACACCGTCGAGCGGCACACAGAATTGGCCAGGCTTGCAGCGCGCCACCTGCGCGACGAAGGCTGCGAGAATGTCCACGTGGCGCACGGCGACGGCACGCTCGGCTGGCCGGATCACGCCCCTTATAACGCAATCGTCGTAGCCGCCGGGGGACCCGACGTCCCGCAACCGCTGCTGGATCAATTGGCCGTGGGAGGCAGGCTAGTGATGCCGGTGGGCGAAGAGCGGGACCAGCAGAAACTCGTTCGCGTCACAAGGACAGGCGCGGCGGACTACCGGCGCGAAGACCTGGGCGACGTCCGCTTCGTTCCGCTGATCGGCGCCCAAGGGTGGTTGGACCAATAGATTCGCCCACGACTAATGGTAAGCCGCGCGCAAAGTGAATTAGGACAACTGCAAAGCCCTGTGGCCGGGGTCTTCGACCCCGGAAAATGTGACGAAGACCGGCCTCGAAGAGGCCGGCTACAGAATTCGGCACGAGAAGCGCATCTTTGCAGTTCTCTTCGCAGCGAGCACCTCCGCTTGACGCGATTCGCTGCGTGGGGTCAACTCGAACCGAGCGTGGCGCGGTTTCTGGACGCCGGCGCGCTCGATCGTACCCCCGAAAGGTCAGGCGGATATGTGCGGCATTGTTGCCATGTTTTCTCGGCGTGGGCCCGTCTCGGTCGAGGCCCTGGAGCGCGGAATGCGCTCGCTCCACCATCGTGGGCCCGATGGCCAGCGGCATTGGGTGGCGCCGCACGCCCGCGTGGCGCTGGGCCATACGCGGCTGAGCATCATCGACCTCACCGGCGGCGACCAGCCGATCGCCAGCGAGGACGAACGAATCCAGGTGATCGTCAATGGCGAGTTCTACGACTTCGAACGCATCCGCAGAGAGCTGACAGCCCGCGGCCACCAGTTGCGCACGCATAGCGATAGCGAAATCGCAATTCACCTCTACGAAGATTACGGCGCCCGCGCGCTGGAAGAGTTGCGCGGCGAGTTCGCGATGATCCTGTGGGACGAGGCCAACGGCACGCTGCTGGCCGCGCGAGATCGCTTCGGCGTCAAACCGCTGTATTACGCCCAGGTGGGCGACATGCTGTATCTGGCGTCGGAGGCCAAGGCCTTGTTCGCCGCGGGCGTGCCGGCCCGTTGGGATCACGAATCGTTCTTTCAGGTCTCGCACGTTTATTTCGATCAGGATCGTTCGCTCTTCGAAGGGGTCCGCCAGGTCCCTCCCGGCTGCTACCTGCTGGCCACTAAGCATCACATTCAAGTGGTGCGCTATTGGGATTTCGACTACCCAAAAATCGACGCCCCGCAAACGAAGCGCAGCGAGCAAGAACATATCGAAGGGCTGCGCGCCGCGCTCGACGAGTCCGTCCGCATCCGCCTGCGGGCCGACGTGCCGGTGGGCTGCTATCTGAGCGGCGGGTTGGATAGCTGCACGCTGTTGGGCATCGCCGCGCGCCATCATCCCGATCCGATCGAGGCCTTCACGCTTTGCTTCGACGTGGCTGAATACAACGAGCAGGGGGTGGCCGAGGAAATGGCGGCGCTGGCGGGGGCCAACTTCCATCCACTGCCGATCACGCAGACGCAACTGGCCGACAACTTTTCCGATTCGCTCTATCACAGCGAAACCCTGGCCGCCAATCCGCACGGCACGGCCAAGTACCTGCTGAGCGAAATGGTCCGCGATCACGGCTTTAAAGTCGTGCTGACGGGCGAAGGCTCCGATGAAATCTTCGGCGGCTACGCCCACTTTCGCCGCGACATGTTGCTCTACAATTTGCACGGACAAGATCCAAAAGAGGTCGAGCGATTGCTGGCCGAACTGACCGACACGAACCCGGTGTCGCGCGGCGTGCTGCTGCCGAGCGGCGATCCATTGCCGATGGACAGCGTCCGCCGCGAGCTCGGGTTTGTGCCGTCGTGGATGGAAGTTCGCTCGTCGAACAGCGTGCGTTATCGCCGCTTGTTTCGGCCGGAGTTCATGCGCGAATTCGCCGACCGCGATCCGTTCCGCGTCTTTTTGAATCGCTTCGACGTCGCCGGACAGCTCCGTGGTCGCGAGCCGGTGCATCAGTCGCTCTATTTGTGGAGCCGGACGATGCTGCCGAACTTTTTGCTGAACGTGCTCGGTGATCGGATGGAGATGGCCCATTCGATCGAGGGGCGCGTGCCGTTTTTGGATCACAAGGTGGTGGAGCTGGTCCGCGACATGCCGGTGGCGATGAAGATCCGCGGCGTGACGGAAAAGTACGCGCTGCGCGAAGCGGCGCGTCCTTTTGTCACCGACACGGTGTACCGCCGTCAGAAGCACCCGTTTCTGGCGCCCCCCTCCGGTTTGGAGCAAGCGGGCCGCTTGAGCCAGTTGACCGAAGACACGCTCCGCAGCGAAACGCTCGACGCGCAGCCTTTCTTCGACCCCAAGAGCGTCCGCAATTTGCTCGACCTGATGCCCGGCTTCGACGACCAGCGTCGCAGCGGGGCCAGTTATATTCTGACGCTGGTGCTCAGCGCGTGCATGCTGCACCAGCGATTTCAGCTCTAGCGGAAAGAGCCGCGCAGCCGCCCTGCCAAACACGCTCTCCGGGAGTGCGAGGCTCCCGCCGAGCAAGAAGCGCATGGGAGAATCCCCGCGCACTCTGCGAATTGTCGCTCCTGGATTATGGATTTGCCGCCAACCAGTTCGTTAGAATGAATCTATGAACACGTATGAACCAAAGCATGCGCCAAACTGGCGTGGTTTTCGGCGATGGATGATGGTCAGCCTATTGTGCGCCATCGCGATGCCTCTGCTTATTGCTTCTTACCCCGAGCATGTTGGTAAGGGATCTTACGCAAACGAATATCACTATGATCCTTATGACTCCCTTCGCATGCTGGGGATTTTCGCGGCGATGTTCGTTTCCGGCGCAGCGTTTGGGGCTGCGATTGGCTCCGTGAAAGGAGACCAAATCACTTTAGCGATCGTCGGAATCTTCGCGTGGCCTGTGATTTTCTTTTGTATTGGCGTTATGCAAAACTGAGGGTGAAAATTGTATTTTAAGATGCAATCGCTCAATCACTTGAAAAACTATAGGAGCGGACCTTGACCGAGTATTTGCTGAATGATTTGCGATCGAGATACCGATTTCACAGCGCGCGGCTCGGCGGGAGCCTCGCCCTCCCGGCAACCGCCGCTCTGGATTCACAGCCATGACTACCTCGCATCATGCCCCGCTGATTCGCGACGCCACGATGGATGACGTGCGGACGATTGTCGAATTCAACCGCCGGCTGGCGCGCGAGACTGAGCGCAAGGAGCTCGACGTGGCCGTGCTGACGCTGGGAGTGGAGCGGGCCATCAGTCAGCCCGGTTACTGCCGATACTTTATCGCCGAGCTCGCAGGCGAGGTGGTCGGTCAGACCATGATTACTTACGAATGGAGCGACTGGCGCAACGGGCTGCTGTGGTGGATCCAAAGCGTGTACGTCGACGAGCGTTTTCGCGGTCGCGGCGTCTTTCGCGCTTTGCACCAGCACATCCACACGCTGGCCCACTCAAGCGCCAATGTTCGCGGGCTGCGGCTCTATGTCGAACACCAAAACGAGGCGGCGCTGGCCACTTATCGCCGAATGGGAATGGCGCCGACGGGGCACCTGGTTTACGAACAGGAATGGTCGGGCGCCGTGCGCGACGTTTGATCGCCGGCGCTCATCAGACGCAAACGCCCCCGCCTCACGCTAGCAACTGCGATGATTGCGGCAGTTCTGCTTTGGCCTTTCAGCAAATGGGCGGACTGCGCAAGAGAACCGCTGGCGCAGATTTTTCTGATTTTGCCGGCTCTCTCGATCCGATCCAAAAAGTATCGACGGCAAGTAACTCGCCGCGACAGGCCCGTCGGAGCCTGCCCTCGCAGTCACGCACAAGGAACCGATCGCGTGAAGCTCTTTGCCATCGCACTCTTGGTTCTGTGCGCGACCTACTGCGGCAATGCCGGAACCGCGCACGCGCTGTGGCCCAACCGGGCGCCAGTTGACAAAGCCACGTACGGCTGGCGACCGTGGTGGGGCGGATTGCATGGTTGGGAACCTTACTATGGCTCCCGCGCCTACCCGGCCTACAAGGGACAATCGCCGTATCGGCTGGATTGCTGGGGCTCGCCTCCGACTTCGGAATTGGACACCCTGCCGTTTAACCAAGGGGGTCAGGTTCCTTATCCACGGTCGTTTGTCTATCCCTGGAAAGGGAAGACGCCGCAACCGCCTGGCGTGAACAGCGACGTAGAAAACACCACGGCGCCCTAGCAGCCGCTATCGGCCGCCTAGGACGCCGTGTTCTGTTTTGCAATCGTTTATCAATATTCTCGCATTCAGGCGAGACTACTTCTTCTCGGCCAAGGCCTCGTCGATGGCCTTGAGGACTTCCGGCGCGTCCGGCTTGACCTTTGGCGGGAAGCGGGCGATCACGTTGCCGTCGCGGCCGATCAGGAACTTCTCGAAGTTCCAAGTGATGTCGCCGGCGAACTTGGGATCGGTTTCCTTCGAGGTCAGGAATTTATAAAGGGCGCATTGGCCTTCCCCTCGAACCACGACCTTCGAGAACATGTCGAACTTCACGTCGTACTTCTGTTTGCAGAAGTCGGCGATCTCGTTGTCGCTGCCAGGCTCTTGCTTGCCGAACTCATTGGCCGGAAATCCGAGCACGGCCAAACCCTTGTCGGCGTACTTCTCGTGCAGTGATTCCAACTGTTCGTACTGAGGCGTCAGGCCGCACTTGCTGGCGACGTTGACCATCAGGACGACCTTTCCCTGATACTTGGAGAGGTCGACCGGATCCCCTTTGATGTTCGTCATCTTGAAATCGAGCGCGGGACCCACTTTTTCAGCTCCTTGAAGAGAGGAGACGAACGACACGGAACAAACCGCCAAAGCGGCGAACGAGGCGACGAGCTTGGACATAACAAACGCTCCTGGTAGGAATGACGCGTGGATCGAATCGGTGCGGAACTCAGAGGGCGGGACGAACCGGCCCCAATTAGCCGCCGGGGCGGTTTCGCAACAAAAAGTGTAGTGCAGGCCCGCCCAGAATGCCAGCAGATGGACGTAACCATTGGCGGCAAAGGGTTTTTGGCGATTCGCCGAGCTTTTTTGCGAACAGGCTGCGGGCCGAACGCGGCGCCTGCTCGCGGCATCCTTAAACGCTGGCATCCTGAATTGCCGCGGCAAAGATGGCCAGCGCCGCCTCGATTTGCTCCGCCGTGACGCACAACCCTGGGCAGAAGCGGACGCCCGCCTTACCGCAACCGAGCAGCAGCAAGCCGCGGTGGAACGCCGCCTCGACAAGAGCGTCTCGCCTCTGGGAATCGGGCCCTTCCGGACCGAGCGCGTCGACCGCCACCATCAAGCCCAGGCCGCGCGGCGACGCGA
>DASXPZ010000826.1:0-7740 GCA_036493275.1 Pirellulales bacterium | reverse complement strand
GTCGTGTCGTTGTGTCGTCGTGGTAACAACAGCGGGGCGAATAAGGAAAGAGAACCACAACGACACGACGACACAAAGATGAAAGCGAATGGATTGAACGGCGTTGACGGGCGAAACCCACACTCGCCCGGAGCACGCGACGCGAAGCCGCGGAATTCAGAACGGCCAATGCCACGACATTGCCGTTCTCGCGCAATTCCCGCTGTTCGCTTGCCAATGGCGCAATCGCGAGAGATACTTTCGGTGAGGGGCAGCAACTTTCGAAAGGGGGGTCAGCGATGCGCGCTCTTGTGCGATCCTTTCTTTCTGGTCTTTCTGCCGCCGGCGGCCGGCGCAGTGGTTCTTCCGTCTGGCGAACAGTATTTGCCAGCTGGCTTGCGGGCGCCGCCCTCGGGCTGATGGTTGCCCAGACGTCGCTTGTCTCTGCGCAGCAGTACAACCGGGGCATCGTGCTCGACCCTCGGCAGACGGGCAATATCGATCGGATCTTTCAGCAAGAGCGCGATGAAGCGCAGCGGATGAACTCGCGCCCCAGCGTCGATGCCGAGCCGGAGCAGTTCTCTTGGAATCAACGCGCCACGCGCGCCTTCCGCGCCGGAAATTACGCCGTGGCCGATAACAATTGGCGGCACGCCCTGGTCGATGAGCCGCAAGATGGCATCTTCACCTTGCGGCTGGCGCAGACGCAGTTTGCGCTCGCCAATTACGGGGACGCCGCCGGTTCGATCCAGAAGGCCATGACGCTGCTGCCTTACGAATACTGGGGCGTGGTCGTCAAAAACTACAAAGATCTCTATCCGAACAATCTGGCCTTCACCACGCAGCTGCGCGCGTTGGAAAAAGCTCGCAAGGAGAATCCGCTGGACCCCGCGCCGCGGTTCTTGCTCGGGTATCAATATCTCTATCTGGGCTTTCCCAAGCAGGCCGAGATCGAATTGCAGAAGGCGGTGGAGCTTGATCCTGAGAACGAGTTTTCGAAAAAGCTGGCGGCAGTCGCGAGCGCCGCGGCGATAGCGACCGCGAATAGCGCGAATTCGAAGGAGGGCTCGCCGGCGAAAACTCCGGCCGAAGACAAACCAGCGCTGGCCGGCGGCGATAGCGTTCCGTCGAAGCCCCCATCGCTTCCGCCCCAGCGCCCAAAGATCAATCCACCTGACTGAAACTTCAGGATGGGGCGGTCGCTGACTTAGATCGCACGGCCAGGCACTGCTGGCCCGCCGGCAGTGGCAAGCTGAGATAGTCGCATTGCCGCGCGCTTTGGAGCGACGTCGCGAAGTGTCTAGCTTGAGCGCGCCACCTGGCCACAACGGTCCTTGCACATCGCCGCGCCGCAGGCGTAGAATCTGGTCAAGCGGCGCACTCATCGCAATCCCAATCTTGGCTGGTTGCCGCGCGGAGGTGGTTATGGCTTGGCTCCTGGTTCCCGTAGGCGTGGTGGCGGTGCTGTTGGCGGTGATCGGCGCTCGTTTCGCGCGGCTGCGCATGCTGCGGAAGCGAGACCGCCAGCGACGCGCGGAATTTCAGATTCAGCGCGAGCGGCTCGAGGCCAAGTTTTTCGAGTTGGCCGGAAACAGCGGCAAACCTCGCGGCCTGCGCTGGACAGATTGCTCGTTCGACGACGAGGTGACCTACGCCCGCCAGCGAGAAAATGGCGAACTGTGCGCGCTCGTTAGCGTGACGATCTCGTTCGAAGCGATCATCGGCGGCGGGATGGAAGAGGTCGAGGCGGTTGGCAACTTGCGCAGCGCCACGGCCGTGTTTCGCGTGGTCGACGGCCGCTGGCAGACAGACGGCCGGGCGATCTTCAACCTCAACCCAACCGAAGCGATCGCCTACTATCAGGAAAATCTCTCGCCGATTGGGCCGAGCGGCGCTTGAGACGGCGCGGGATGAAACAGCGATGGCGCCGCGCGCGGCTTAATCCTTCGCTTCTTTCGCCCGGACTACTTTTTCGATGATGTAGTGAGGGCGGCCTTTCACTTCTTCGTAGATCCGGCCGACGTATTCGCCGACGACTCCCAAGAGCAGCATTTGCACGCCCGCCAAGAAGACGATCGCGATGATCAACGTCGTGAAGCCGGGCGGGGTGGAGACAGGATAGATGAAGCGCGTGATCAGCGCATAAACCAGATAGAGCATCGACGCGCAGATGGCCATCGCGCCCAGCACCACCGCGGCCCGCAGCGGCACGATGGAAAAGGCAAAGATGCCGTTGGCCGCCAGGCGAAAGAGCTTGATCGGCGTGTATTTCGATTTCCCTCCGGCGCGGGCCGCGCGATCGAGTAACAGGCCGGTTTGTTTGAAGCCGACCCAGGCTCGCAGGCCGCGCAGATAGCGGTGGCGCTCCGGGGCGGCGCGCATCGAATCGACCACGCGCCGCGAAAGCAGGGCGAAGTCGCCGGCATCGAGCGGCAGCCCCACTTCGGACATCGATGAGAGCAAGCGGTAGTAGGCCTTATAACAGAACTTCAGCAGCCAGCCTTCTTGCCGCTTGCCGCGCTGGACGTAGACCACGTCGAAACCTTCGGCGTATTTGGCCAGCAATTTGGGAACGGCTTCGGGCGGGTCTTGTAGGTCGCCGTCCATGCAAACGATGACGTCTCCGGAAACGTTATCCATGGCGGCGGTGATCGCCACCTGGTGGCCGAAATTGCGCGAGAGCAGCACGGCGACAATCCGCGGATCTTCGGCCGCGGCGGCCACTAGCATCTCGCGCGTGCCATCGCGGCTGCCGTCGTCGACCAGCACCACCTCGTGCGGGCCGCCGGGGAGTTTGTCGAGCACGCCTCGAACTCGCAGCAGCAACTGAGGGAGAATTTCGCGCTCGTTATAGACCGGAATCGCCAGCGAAACTCGCGGCGCCGGATCAGCGGGAACTGGCGTGGTCGAAGTTGCGGGCGCCGGCTTTGCAGGCGGGGTTGGCGGGTCCTGGATGCTGTACGATTCATCAGTCATTGGTGCGCAAGTCCAGGCTGTGCTGTAGTCACGGCCGGCGATTCGATACCCGCCGGCTGGACTTGGGAAGTCGTCACGGATCGTAGCCTCTGGGGCCGGTGCGTTCAAGCGCTGCGTCCGCCGGGACAGGACGATTGCAAAGTTCTGTGGCCGGATCTGCGACCCCGGAAAATGAGACGAAGACCGGCCTCGGAGAGGCCAGCCACAGAATTCGGAATGAGAAGTGTGACTTTGCAGTTCTCCTGTCCGCCGGGAGCTCGGGACATGCTGTCTGCCCTGGCGTCGCCGCCATGGCATTTGGCAGACCGCGACCTGCTGGCGGCGCAGAGTTTGGTGGCTTCAGCGGATTGCTCTTGACCGCTGAGAACCAGAATGGCACTCTCTTTCGCCATGATCGTAAAGCCGGCCGAAATCTCGACGCCACCTCGCCCGCAGACCAACAACTTTCTGGTTGCATGGTTAAGCGGTCCTTGGCCGGTTGTGCTGTTAATCAGCGGCTTTCTCGGGTTGGGATTGAGCGCCGCGATGCAAAAGTCGCCGACGTTCGATGAACCGGTCCATATCGCCGGCGGCCATAGCTATTGGGCGCACAACGATTACCGGATGCACCCGG
This sequence comes from Pirellulales bacterium, assembly GCA_036493275.1. Classification (GTDB taxonomy): domain Bacteria; phylum Planctomycetota; class Planctomycetia; order Pirellulales; family JACPPG01; genus JACPPG01. The sequence goes on along the minus strand of DASXPZ010000826.1, from coordinate 4,172 downwards.
AGAACGGAAATTGGTCAGAACGCTGGGTGGCGCTCCCCGTCTGGTTGAGCGGATACAATCTTCCGCCCAAAGACGACGAGAGCTGGAAAAACGGAAAGCTGTGGGATTTTGCCGAAACCTACTTCTACGGTCAAGGGAACGATCCCAAGCGACTGATCATGCTCGCGCGCTGGATGCAGGGAGTTCCGGCCGCGGCGCTTGCGTTGATCGTTTACCTATGGTCCCGGAAGTTGTTTGGACCGCTGGGTGGACTGATTAGCCTGACGCTGTGCGCCTGCTCGCCGACGATCTTGGGTTATGGGTTCTATACCACGTCCGAAATGGGCGTGACTCTTTTCCTGCTGGCCTCGACCTGGGCCGTCTGGACCCTCTTGCATCGCGTTACGCCGGGAACTTTCGCGATGGCAGGCTTTGCCCTTAGCGGCGTGGCGCTCACCAAATTCTCGGGACTGGCGATTATTCCGATCGCGGGGTTGCTCCTTTGGGCGCGAATGAAGAATCCGACGCCCTGGATTGTCGCCTTTCGCGGCACGCGCGAAGTGAGCGGGCGAAAGCCGCAATTGCTGTTTGCATTGCGACTTGCGGGACTGCTGATTTTGTTTGTCTCACTCGTGATCTGGGCATCGTTCGGTTTCAAGTATTCGATTCTTGGCCCCGATGCGACAGCGTCGGATCACCTTGACCGCAGTTGGGAGTCTCTCCACGTCTCGAAGGTCATGCGTGGTTTGCTAATGCTGGCGCGAAAGATGCACCTACTGCCTGAGGGCTATTTGTATGGCTTTAAGCACGTGCTTGCGACAACTCGGAGTCGGCCCAGCTTTCTTAACGGTTCTTTCAACATGCGCGGCTTTCGGACTTACTTCGCGGTTTGTCTTGCCCTGAAAACCCCGTTGACGTTGTTCCTGTTCATGTTGCTCTCCGCCGCGGGAGGCTGGCGGCGGCGAGACAAGAACCAGACAGAACAATCCGGATCTTGGCTGCAACGCCAAGGGGTCTATGAACTCGTCCCGCTGTTCGCCTTGTGGGGCTATTTCATGGCGTCGGCTCTATTGTCGCGCATGAACATCGGTCACCGCTTGATCATGCCACTCTATCCGGCAATGTTCGTCTTGGCCGGGGGAGCGGCTATGTGGTTTCCCCGGAACGCCTTCGCTTCCACCGTTGGAGCGAAGCAGGCAGCGTCGTCTAAAGATTTGGCGGCCTCGGCTTCCACGTCGTGTATCGTGCGCGTAGTGATGTTCATTGGGTTACTGTTCACAATCGCGCAGTCGGCCTGGATTTGGCCGAACTATACCGCTTTCTTTAACATTCTGGGCGGCGGAGAGCGCCACGGTTATCGCCACATGGTCGACAGTTCTGTGGACTGGGGGCAGGATTTCGATGGTTTGAGGGAATGGCTCGAAGCCCATCCCACGGAATCCACAGATACAGATCGCGTCTATGTTTCATATTTCGGCTCAATCGATTACAAACGCTATCGCGTGGAAGCACGCTGGCTTCCGTCTCATTTTAACAAGGCGAGTCGGCTGGACGAGTTTTATAGTGGCGGCTTGTACTGCATCAGCGCGACAAACCTCCAGTCGGTCTACGGACCATTTCCCGGCCGATGGAACGCGAAATTCGAAGAACAATATCAAAGCTTGCGTCCCATCGCGAACGCCTATTTGGAACTCCAGAATGATCCTGCCGCACAAGAATCCTTAGCGCAGGAAATCGGAGAGGAAAATCTAACAGAGGCGCTGGATACGCACGAACATTTGCGATTCCGTCGCCTGTGCGCGTTTCTGCGTGCCCGCGAACCGGACGACAACGTCGGAGGCTCGATTTTGATTTATCGTCTTAAGGACGAAGACGTTCGGCAGGCGCTCGCAGGGCCGCCGGTTGAAACACTGCAAAGTCCCGAGCATTAAGCCCGTTGGTTCCTGGTAGCCGCCATTACGTGGCCGCATTTCTAGCCAGTCTTTGCGCCTTGGAACTCTCGCCGCGCCCCAGCCGGGGTCGCACGAATCCTTGCGCCGTCGCAATCGCCAGCCCATACGCCAGCAGCGCCGCCAGCGAGATCCATTTGCCCACGGTAAACGCCAGCGAGCGGTATTCGAGCCGGATCGTGTGGTCGCCGGCCGCCAGCGGGATGGCGCGCAGCACGTAGTTGGCCGGCATCACGCGATATTCCGGTCCGTCTGCTTTTGTTGATTCTGCGCGCCAGTTTTTGCTCCAGCCATCGGTAATGAGCAAAATGGCCGGCGCCGGTAGATGGGCTTCGATCACTAGGTAATCAGTCGATCCGTCGATGACCGACGCCGTGCCGGCCGGCGCAGTCGGCTCGCGCTTAATGCCGGGCGAGTCCTCCACGATGACGGTTTGCGTGGGGTCGAAGCCGGGATTTAGCAGCGTGTCGAGGATGGCGTCGCGGTCTTTGATCACCCGGTGGTTTTGCACTAATTGCACTCGTGGCAACGCCCCCGGAAATTCCAGCGATTGCACCGCGCCGTTGACGCGTTGAAAGAGGTAACGCAAGCGCAGCATTCGGTACAAAGGATGATAGGCGGTGAATCTGGGGTAGTGAGCGTAAAAAACGGCGTCCGTGACCTGCTGCCCTTGCGAGACGGCCATCAACTCGGCAAGCCGCAACGAGACAAGCGAGTCGTAGCCCCAGATGTCGTAGGCGCCGACGATCATGGCCTCGTTGTGATTCATGGCATCGAAGATCCGATAATCGCCAGGATGCTCTTTGAGAAACGCCGCCACGTCGGCGGGGTAGGCCTGAGAGAGCGAAAACGTGTCTCGCGACAATCGGGCAAAGCAAAACGGCTCGGCCACCGCTAGCGCGGCGATTGCATACAGCGGCCAGCGTCGCGCGCCGACCAGCGCCAATAGCGCCGCCATCGCGATCAGCGTAGCCGCGGCGATCGCCAGGCTAAAGGCGGCAAACTCGCCGAAGCGGCGCATCATTTCAGGATCGGCGTAGCTCTGGGGCGAGATCGAGATTTCGAGAGTTGCCTGAATGCCGGCGAGCAGCTTTTGCCACCAGTCGGCCGGCGCCTCTCCCGCCACTGCAAAATGGACGACGGCCGCTGCGACTCCCAGCAACAGCCCTACGCCGCTGGCAATCGCCGCCGCGCGGCTTTGCCGCTTCGGGTCGAGCAGCAATCGGTCGAGGCCGATGCCGGCCAACATGCAGAGAAATATCGCCGCAAAGAATGAGAACCGCGAGATCGAACGAAACTTGTCGAATCCGGGAACTAACCCGTACAAAACTTGGAACAGTGGGGTGTATTTGCCGAGTGAGAGCAGGACCAAAATGACGACCATCGGCAGGCAGAACCGCCGCGTCGATCGCTCGCCGTAGACAGCGCCATAGATAGCCAGCGCCAGTCCGGTCACACCGACAAAGAGCGTGGTCTCCCACTGGTTCCAACGGCCCCAATACGGCGCGTGGGAGCCGTCGCCGAAAAAACCGGGGGCCAGCAGCGTGACCAGGTTTTCGGGCGGCAAGGAAAAAGAGCCGGCGATCGCCTCGGGTAACTTCACGCTGCGCACGCTTTCGCTGGTTGTGTCCATCGCAGGCAAAATCTGCACGGCCGAGAGAGCGACGGCGCCGAGCAGCATGCTCGCCAGCCCTGCCGCCATGAACCCTTTGCGATCGCTGCGAACCAGGCAGAGTCCTGAATAAATGCTCGCGGTAACGAGCGTGTAAAAACAGTATTGCGGATGACCGGCCAGGATCTGCATCGTCAGCGAAGCGACTCCGACCAGACACCAGCTCCAGCGATTGGTCTTGAAGAATTCGTCGATCGCCAGAAACCCGAGCGGAATCCAGGCCATCGCGCACAATACCGGGAGATGCCCAGCGTAGACACGCAAAAATTGCGGGCCGCAAAACATCAACAGCGCGGCGGCCACTAGGCTGGCCAGCGGATGTAATCCGCGCCGCGCGGCCCAGTTGTTCATGAACAGACCGCCGAGAAACAGGTGCCCGGCAATCAACCAGTTGGTCGCCAATCCCACTGGCAGGAGCAAATAGATCCAGTTCGGCGGATAAAACATCGCCGACTGAAACGCCCCGACGAACGGCGCTCCCAGAAAGACGTGCGGGTTCCACTGGGGCAAGTTTCCGTGACGCAATTCCCCAAACCCGAATACGCGCCACGGCAGACCCTGTTGGACAAAAT